>RFLK01000076.1 GCA_003694525.1 Candidatus Woesearchaeota archaeon | reverse complement strand
TTCATTACTGTTCTTGACAAGATTAACAATAAATACAAAATATTTGACACTTGGAATGGAAAAGTAAAGTTGATTGAAAGTAAGATATTAAACAAGTCAATTTCCTCACTAAGAAACCATATTAAACTCTGTCCTCAAATTATAATCATTGAGTGACGCGCCCGCCCTGCGTCACACTCTCCTTCATTTGATTCTTCATTTTCTTGCAAAGAAAAAACAATTTACCTTATTTTTGGATAATGTGAAGAACTTTAACCTATTATTTTCTTGTCGCATTCTGTACATTTTCTTAGAAAAGCGCGAATTCAGAGACAAATTCACAAGCCTAAAATGTCATCAACTGCCCTGCGGATATCTTCTTGCGTTGCGCTTATCGACTGGCTGGCATCTATCTTCTTGAAAGGATGGCTTAATTTCTTTTGAATCTGCTCGTACGCCTCGTCCAGTTTTTCCTGCAAAATAACATCCTTGTCAAATACGTCCTTGCCCTTTCCCCTTGCGCGCTCAAGCCTCACACTTGCAGGAGCTGAGAGAACGAGAACAAGATCAGGAACTCGCAAGCCCTTGTGACGCTCTATTAACTCGTCAAAATCAACCCCCTTGACAACCTGATACACAAGAGAGTACATATACCGATCACAGACTACAATAACACCTTGCGAGAGAGCCGGCTCTATTTGAGTTTTCAGATGCTGAACCCTGTCAAGAAGAAAAAGCTCGCTCAGCTTTTTAGCATCAGGCATTTTTGACAACATCTCGCGAATCTTCAAAGTATGCTCGGTGTTTGAAGGCTCTCTTGTCGCAAGAACTGAAATCAAACGATCCCTGTCTTTTGGGTGATTGAGCAAGTACTCCAATAACAAGCGCAATTGAGTTGTCTTTCCGCAAAAATCAGCGCCTTCAAGAACGATGAACTTTCCCTCGATTGGCCTTTTCATAAGAGACAAAAATACCACTTTCTATTTAAGGTTTAAGCATTGAACTGTTGTCAAGAAAACTCCAAAAAAAGAAAAAAATTGCAAATTACTTTGAGAACTTCTCCTTGTAGCGAGAGCGCGCCTGATTGAAGATCTTCTTTGCAACACTGACATCCTCCCATCCGACAATTTCAACGCTCTTTCCCTCAAGAGTCTTGTACACCTGGAAAAAGTGAGCGATCTCGTTCAATATCGGCTTTGGAACAGCGCTCAAATCCTTGAAATCTGAAAACCTCGGATCCTCTGTTGGAACGCACAATATCTTATCATCAGGATCGCCCCCGTCCACCATCTTGAGAACACCAATAGGCCTTGCCTCGATAAGACAACCCGGAAAAGTAGGCCTTGTTACAAGAACAAGACCGTCGAGAGGATCCCCGTCCTCCCCAAGAGTTTGAGGTATCATTCCATAATCTCCCGGATAGTGCATCGGAGAGAAAAGAACCCTGTCAAGCTTTACAATACCTGTCTTCTTGTCTAGCTCGTACTTGTTCTGCGATCCTTTCGGAATCTCAACAATAACATTCATGCAATCTTCAGTTCCAGCGTCTATATCGTGCCAATAGTCCATTCAAATCACCCAAAAATTTGCGACAGAAGATTGTTTAAAAGGTTTTCGTGAAAATCAAGACAGCTAACTTTTTATATTCTGCAGGCAGAGAGCAGACTATGGCATTTCAACGCGTCAGGGGAACAGAGGACTACCCTCCAAAAGAGCACGCTCTTCACGAAGCAATACAGACAAGGCTCAAAGAGCAGGCAAAAAGATTTGGGTTCTCCCAAGTGGACACGCCCGCAATAGAGACCTTGAAGCTTCTCACAGCAAAAAGCGGCGAGGAGATAAAAGAACAACTGTTTGTCTTTGAAAAGAAAGGCTCTGAAGAGATTGCGTTAAGATTCGACCTTACAGTTCCTCTAACCCGCCTTTTTGTTGAAAAGCAAAAAGAGATCCCAAAACCTGTAAAATGGTTCGCGCTCGCGCCAATGTGGCGGTACGAGGCTCCCCAAAAGGCCAGAATGCGCGAGTTCAGGCAACTGTCCGTAGAGCTTTTCGGATCAAAATATCCTGAAGCAGACGCTCAGTGCATAAACCTTGCGCTCTCCTGCCTCAACTCTTTCGGCCTGACGCACAAGGATGTAGTGCTGAAGATAAACAACCGAAAACTGCTTGAAGGAATTCTGCAAAAAATTGCGGGAAAAGAAAAAATTGAAGAGATAGTGCGAATAATAGACAAGAGCTCAAAGATAACCGCCCAAGAATTCAAATCAGAGCTTGAGAGAGCCGGATGCAGTGAAGAGGCAATAGGTAAAATATCAAAGCTCACTGAAGTGAAAGGAGGCATTGAAGTTATTGAAAAAATAAGAGAGGAACTCCAGCTTGATGAGCTTGCAAAAGAGGGGCTTGAAGAGTTATCAGAAACCCTTGACCTTGTCGATAAAAAATATGTTCAGATAGACCTTTCCATTGCAAGAGGCCTTGCGTACTATACCGGAAACGTGTATGAGATATTCGACAGAAAAGGAAAGTACAGGTCAATTGCAGGAGGAGGAAGATACGACAACCTTGTAGAGCTTTTCGGCGGAGAGCCCACTCCTGCAACAGGATTTGCAATAGGCATAACCCCTCTTAGCGTTGTGCTTGAAGAGCTTGGAAAACTGCCTGAAACTCAGATAGGGCCAGAATATTACATAGCTCCAGTGAATGAAAGCGTGCTCAAACAAGCAATTGAGATCGCAGAAAAACTCAGAAAAAAGACAAGCTGCGATGTGGACATTATGCGACGAAAGCTCTCAAAGCAATTTGACTATGCAAACTCAATAGGCGCCAGAAAAATAATAATTGTGGGTGAAAAAGACCTTGAAAGAGGAGAGGTCACAATCAGAGACCTGTCAACAGGCGTTGAGAAGAAAGTCAAAATAGATTCCATTCACGCATTGTGAATCTCTTTTGTTACAGTCGCATACGTGTTTGTTAAGGCCTCAATGAGATGCTCTATGCTAAAATCGCCCGCTAACCCTTCACAATCACCTTCAAGACTCAAAAATGAGCGATCAGGATATGCCCTATCCCCTCTAACATTACAAGCAAACAGAGAATGATTATCCTTGCGCTTTATCTCTATTCCTATATTATCTGAAACCTCAATGCCAAAAGCCTGCAAAAGACGGCTCCTGCCAAAAATATGGCGCTCATACCAAACTTCTACAGACTCGGACCCTTTCTCATAAGAAGACCAAATGCGCAATTTGCCAAGAGACGGGAGGTCTCTTGTATTGTAGGGCCTCTTTTCTATATCGTCATAAAACCCTTCTTTTATTGAGTTTATCAATGAGCCATCTAAAATCATCTGAGTATTAGGCTTTCTCGCATTTATGCGCTTGAGATTCTCCTCAAAAACATACATCCAGTCAGTCATATTTTGAAACCGAAGCAGTTCTTTTATAAAACTTGCGAAGAAAAACAAGAGTGAAAAAAGAAATCAGAGCATTTCAATTCCAAGCTCTGAGCCAAAGCGCTTGCTTCTCTCCGCCTGCGCTTTAGGATCGGCCTTGCCCAAAATCCAGGGGCTGTTAACTCCTGTTATTATGGTCATAACCATCAACTTGCCCTTCATATCCTCGGAGACACGAGCGCCCCATATGACATTTGCATCAGCATCCATACTATCGGTTACAAGCTGGCCAACCCTGCTTATCTCTTCAAGCGTGAGGTCAGGTCCGCCCCAAACGTGAATCAGAGCTCCAGTTGCGCCCTCGTAGCTTATGTCAAGCAAGGGATTTGCAAGAGCGCCCTTAACAGCCTCTTCAACCTTGTTATTAGTATCTGAGGTTCCAACTCCTATTGCTGCGACGCCTCCGTTGGTCATTATCGCCTTAACATCAGCATAATCCAGATTGACAAGGCTTGGAACTGCGATCGTCTCAACAATTCCCTTGATCATCGTTGCGATAAGCTCGTTTGCAACAGCAAAAGCCTGCTGGACAGGAAGATTGCCTGCAATCTGGACCAGGCGATTGTTATCTATTACGACGACAGTATCGCAAACCTGGCGGAGTTGCTGCAATCCAAACTCTGCCTTGTCGATTCTTGCACGCTCAATATTGAACGGCATTGTAACAGTTCCTATAACAATCGCGCCCATCTCCTTTGCAACGCCTGCAACAACGGGGGCTGCTCCAGTTCCTGTTCCGCCGCCCATTCCTGCGCAGACAAAGACCATATCGCTTGAGCGCAAACACTCCTTGATCTGCATCAGTGATTCTTGAGCCGCTTCCGCTCCTCTTTGAGGGAAACCTCCACAACCAAGGCCTCGCGTCAGATCGCGGCCTATCATAAACTTCTTATCGCCTTCTGAAATGTCAAGGTGCTGCTTGTCAGTGTTGCATATGAGAACCTCTGCGCCCTTGACGCCTTTCTTGTAAAGCCAGCTGACCATATTGTTGCCAGCGCCGCCAACGCCCACTATCTTTATGTTAGCTTGTCCAAAGTCAGCCTCTTGACTTGGCATCTCTTGCTGCAGTGCGCTCTTTACCAGGAAATCCATTTTTCTCTGTTACCTCCAACTCTTTTTCATTAATTTTGGCCTGATGGCCTTATGAGGGGGAAAGGCTCTCCAACTGGGGGATTAGGGGGGTGGAATGGGGAAAGAAACAGTGGAGAGCCTTTGAATTTGATTCTCTGAAACCCGTTTGCATCAACCGTGCCTTCCAGGCGCGATATCATTTTAGACAACCAGTGTCACACAAACACCAATTGTCATGTTTTTGTATACTAGGGTAGGACATATTTAAAGATTTCTGTAATTGAATTGTAAAATCACTGCGCAATGATAAAACAAAAACGCGTGAAATAAAAACATTTATCGACGATAAAAAGGCAAAAAGAAAAAAGTACGTCGCGGCCCGTTTGAGCCGGGATACAAGAAAAACGCCAACCGCGTTTTTCTGTACAGAAAATCCCGATGTCGAACTAAAAAGAAAAAAAGACGCCGCGGCCCGGATTTGAACCGGGATATCCTTGACGGAAAGCAGGGTTCGAGCCTGCCGCAATACCAGGTTATGCGACCGCGGCATATTTAATTTTTAAACTAATATGTTTTTGCATCCGCTAAAATACTTAAAAAGTTTTGGAAGATGGCCTCACTCATTCCTCTTTATTTTTAGAATACTCACCGACAACCTCGTGCAGCAAATCCGATATTTCCTGAGCGCAATCATACGCTTTTTCACGGAATTCTGGGCGCACCATAACCCTGCAGGCAGTTGCAAACTGGGACTGTTCTTTAAGGGATCTTGCGTGATCAGGATATCGCTCAAAAAGAGTTGACAACTTATTCGCGTAAGGATCGAATAGTTGAACATCCTCCAGAGCAAGGCTGTAAGGGTTTCCAGTGCAGGTTATTATAACATCATCAAGGCTTGCGCCAATCATTTGCGAGACCGCGCTCTCTGCCTTGATCACTCTTTTGGGATCAGAATACCAATCAAAAAATTCAGAAGGGCTTTTCATTGGAAGAATTGATATTGACTTTCCTCTTTTGAGCTCCTTGGACTCGTGCCCTCTCACCCTTAATGAGACTGCAACGCAGTGCATACCACGGTTGAAAAAAAGATTATCTACCGCCCGATTCCAACGGCCCTTATTCGACTTTAAACTTACCAAAAGTTCTGAATCAGTCATTTTCCAGACGTCATCCGCGTTGGAAAGACCATCTTCTATAGATTGTTGAACTGCACGTTCAAGAACCCTCACAGCAGCGCAATCCTGTTTTCTGAGATAAACCTGCGTATACATATCAAAATAGGCCCTTTGAATCAATTGCACGTTGTGATGCATTCGCTCATCAACGCCAATTGTCCCTTCAACAAACAACAAGTTTTCAGGAATATCCCCAATAGCAAGAGCCGAAGAAGGGTATCCGACATAATGCTGGTCCAATCTGACATATGATACCTTGTCAGCGCCGAGCGTCTTGTGAGATATAAGAGCGCTCAGGGGCTCCTTTTTTGCGACAATCTGCACAACTCTTGAAGGGTCAAAGCCCAACCTTGACAGCGTATGAGAGAACCTTTCTTTCAAAAGGGCGAGCGTGTGCTCCTTGTGATCCTTGTACTTTGAGCCGTATGCTTCCAAAACCTTTTCTACAGCATGAGAAAAAGGCCCGTGGCCAACATCGTGCAAAAGACCCGCAGCCTCGATGTGACGAGCATCATCTTTTGAAATCATCCCCTTCATAACAAGAGGCCTTGTGTATTCTCTGCATTGCTTTAAGGTGCCAACCATATGAACAAAACGAGTATGAGTTGCTCCCCTGAATATCAGATGGTTTAGCCCCAATTGGTATATGTGACCTGTTCTCTGGAATTCAGGAAGGTTGATAATATCCCTCACTTGCGTCACATCAACAGACCCGTACACAGGGATTATTATTCTCTTTTTAGGAGTCAAATAAGAACCGTCGAACATGTTCAGACGAACTGAATGTTTGCTTAAATTTATTTAGCTTCTGAACCACAACAAAAAGCATTTGTAACCACTAATAAGTTGTTAAAATAGAAAGGTTTAAAAAGAGCAAATTAGGCATTCAGAGAATGGACCATAAAAAGAAGGAGATGCTTAAAAGAGCTTGGGAAATGCTTGATCCGCGCGCCCAATACGCACTTTTAAACGCCTCCTTGAAGGAAAGAGTAAGCGCACTTGCAAGAGGAAACCCTGCACGAATAAAAGAAATACTCGCAGGAATAGAGCCTTATCAAGTTCTCGATGAAAATTCAATCAATCACCTTCTTAGAAGTCACAACTACTCAACTGGAAACGCAGAAAATAATCTGGACAGTTTTGCAAAAACATCCCAAAGCGCAAGTGAAGAAGCAGAAGGCGTCAAGATTCCAGACCACACAATAATAGAAAAACTAGGACAAGGCGCCATGGGTGCAGTCTATCGCGCAAAGCACGATGCCCTGAACAGGAGCGTTGCAATAAAAACAGTGATTCTCCCCTGCATTGAAAACTTACTCTTGTTCTCCAGAGAAGCAAAAGCAATGGCCAAGTTGGAACACCCACACATAACCCCAATATACCATATGGGAATGGGCATTGACGAGCAAGGAAACAGAATACCATACTACACAATGAAACTAGTTGACGGGTGCGATCTTGAAACGCTGTTGCACAAGGAAGATACGCGCTTTGACACTGAACAAAAAATCAGAATCCTCTCACAAGTCTCTGAAGCCATAGCATACGGCCACGATCAAGGAATAGTACACAGAGACCTCAAGCCAGCAAACATAATGATAGACAAGGATATGAACGCATACGTTGCAGATTTTGGCCTTGCAAAAATCCTCGAGCTCGCAAACTCAATAGAAGGCAAGACAAGCTCACCCCTATCACAGCCCGGCGAGATAAAAGGAACCCCCATCTACATGGCTCCAGAACAAATCCTCGGAGAGACCAGCCCTGCTGTCGATGTGTTCGCGCTTGGAGCAATCATCTACGAGACAATGACCGGCAAAAAATACAGAGAAGGTAATTGGAGAGGAATCTACAGCCTAATAGACGCAATAAACTCAGGAAAAGCCGTTCCTGACGAGGAATGCTACAAAAACATCCCTGCAGAAATAACATCAATAATACGAAAAGCAACAGCGCACAACCCAGAGAGAAGGCCTAGCGCAAAAGAGATTGCGCAATCTCTAAACGCGCACCTTGCAAAACAAGACGTGCCATTGCACGACTACACTTTCAAGGAAAAGCTCGCAAAAAAAGTGCGAAAACACGCATCAAAACTCGCACTTGCAGCAAGCATTGGAATGGCCGGAACACTTGCACTTGCAGGATACGTTGATGCGAATTCAAAAGCAATAAAGGCAAAAGCACAAGCAGAGAGGACAAAAGAGCTGGCAGAAAAAGAAAAACTATCCCTGCAAGCAAGAATCCTCCAATCAGAAAAAAAAGCAGCAAGAGCGCGACTTGAAGAGAGGCTCTCAAGCATCGAGCGAGAGCTCTTGAAGAAAAACTACGACACAGCTTCTGAACAATTGAAGCTCGCAAAAGAATACTACCCGTCAGAGACCTTGAGCGAGCTGAACTCGATAATAAAAAAATCAGAAAAAAACCACACCTGGCGCTGGGAGATTGCACAAGACGAAGTCAGGCAACTTTTTGATCTCGAAAAGAAAGTCAGAGGAATAACAAGACTCGAAATAGACCTGCCAGAAGATACAAAAGTGGATTATAAAATCTCAAGAATAGAAGGGAAAAAATTCACACCAATATACAAAGGAGATGAGGAGAGATATTTCGAGCTTCCAGCAGACGACTATTTCATACAAGCCCAACCAAGAGGTTTACACATCAGCGGAAGGACATTCTCAACATACAGAAACACAGTCCACCTTGAGAGAGGAAACCCTGAAACAATAAAAGTCATAAAAGCGCCAAGCATACTCGGTTTCGTATTCGTAACTCCCGGACCTGCAAGAAAAGGCACAGAGGTTGAAGGCCTGAGAGTTGTACAATTAAAACCATACTACATACAAGCATACCACATAAATCTAAGAGAATACACCGAATTTGTAAGGAGCATTCCAGACATTGAAATAAGAAAAAAATTATGGCCAACAATTATGGATGAGAGCGGGCGCAGAATACCATTTAGAACAAAAGAACTCCTATCTCAAGGATTTACAGAACTGCACCCCGCAATAGGCCTTACGCGCGAGCAAGCACAAGCGTATGCTAACTGGTACTCAAAAAACAAGCTTCCAGGAGCAAGGCTTGCAAGCGAGGAAGAGATAAGAAGAGCAATGGGAGAGGGGCTTGGAAGAGCATTCCCTGACGGAGATGAATTCCGACCAGAGTTTTCGAATGCAATGCCCTACTGCCTGCGCAAAGAAAAAAGCATCGCAAGAATAATCAGAGCAGAGCAAGGAAGAGGCGAAAACAGAAGGCAGTCAATTTTTGATATGGTATTGGGCGATATCGCCGATGCCTGCATTGGAGAGGATGGCTACACGCAAATTGTGGGGAGCTCTTTCAGAGACCTTAATATGAAAAGCCACAATATGAACCCCTTACTCGTCAGAACAGTGCCTGAAATAGATGCCGTAAAACACTATATGCTCCAATCAGCAGGCTGGAGGCTTGCAAAACCCTACAAGCCCTGAACACTTCTTTAAAATTGTTTTGAACCTGTCTAATTCCTACCATAAATCTTTATATACTTATTTTTGTTGCAAACAAAGCATGAAAAAAGCGGTAATCGCAATTGCACTATTGACTCTTCTGATCGCGTGTTCTCAAGATGCAAAACTCACAGGGAGAAAAATAAGCCCGCAAGTTACAGGAAGCGCTTCTGCAAACGTGCAAGAGAGCCAAGATCACAAAACAGTTCAAACAGAACAAGCATCTCAAAGCTCTGAAGCTGAAGAAAAAACAGCCGCAGAGCTTCTAAGAGAGATGCAAGCGCAAGATCTTGAAAGCGCGGCAACAGTTGCAGCAGGACCAAAAAGCGGCACTTTCTATCCTCCAATCACAACAAAAGGCACGGACAAGGATGCACTGAAAGAAAAAACAAGAGCGCTATTCGAACAAGACGTTTATGTACCAGATGTTGATGCTGACGACAAATTCGGCCCAAGATACGAGTATAAATAAGCCTTAAGCGGCCCACAAGCGCAAAACTTTCTCTCTCATTTATGATATTTTCTGCCCTTGAGTATCGTGAACGCGCGATAAACCTGCTCTGCGAGAACAAGATGCGCCATATCATGAGGCAGAGTCATAGAAGACAAAGAGAGAACCATTTGAGCGCGCAACTTAACACTGTTGGACAAGCCTTGCGCAGGACCCACAACAAAAGAAACTTCTTGCTTGCCCTTCAAAAACTGCGCAAACTCCCTGCTCGACATCTGAACACCTTCCTGCGAACACACAACAACAAACCCCTTTAACTTTGATGGAATATTCTTTTCAGATCTAACCTCAACCCGCTCAAACCTGCAAAACGACGACAACCTCTTCTCATAATCGCGAATAAGAAGAGCATAATCACGCGCAGGCCTGCCTGCAACTATAAAACGAATTATCATTAACTATGCGAGAAAATAAATGTATTTAAATATGGACCTCTTCCAAAAAGTTATGGAGGAAGTCTCTTTTTACAGAACAAAATTCTACGACATCACAAGAATACAAGACCTCTGCGATCCCATATACGAGATATCAAAAATAGGAAAACCGCACATAGTCTCATTGAGATTTGCAGTTATGCTGACTGACGAGTACAAATGGAAGCTCGAGCCACGCACGATAGACTATTCAACCCTCTCAAAAATAACCTGGCAAAATGAACAAGACTACAGGCTATTAAAGCCCGAAGAGCTAGAACAAATGCTTTACGATCCCAACAAAGTCACATTGGAAAACATCCTCGGCAAAACATACGCAAGGCCTGCAGACCTTGAAAACATCGAGAGCAGACCGCTCATCAGACTATACGAGATAATAGACTTGCTGGAAAAGCCCTGGAGGCCTGACGACCTCAAAGAATACATAAGAGGAAAAGCCAGAGAGGCCACTGGAAGAGAATACCGCACAAGAGTCTCTGTGAGAAGAGCAAAAGAAGCGCTAAAACAAATATTAGCAACGCCTTACTTTGCAAAGCTTGACCCTATAGAGAGAATAGCACTAGGAGAGTTCGTGCACGCTGAGCTCAAGACTTTGTCAAGAAAACTCCATAAGAACACATACAAGCACAACCACTCTCAACTTGTAAAATGCATCAGAAACATAGCACTGTTGAACGGGCTTAACCAATTCGACTGGAATTCAATATAGACATTTGAACAACAGCTGCCGTAAAGTACATACAAACATCTTTTAAACAAACAACTCATCAAAAAATCCATGGAAGAAAAATACGCAATCGCAGGAATACTTCTCATAGGAGCAATATCTCTTGCAAGCTATCTTGCAGTCAGCTCAGGCAATAGCGGAGCGGCTGTTGCACAAGACTACCTTGCCTGCTGTTGCAATGTTCTTGCACAGGGCGATGGGCAATACCTTGTAAGATCGCAAATACAAACCTTTGCGGACAACTGCAATAAAGCCTGCGAGAGATACGAAACATCAGGACAAGTATTTGCACAAAAAGGACTATGCGCAGAAAACCCCTAAATAACAAAATCGAAAAAGCAACAATTGCAGGATTCATACTCGTACTATTGCTCGCAGCAGGAGCATACTATTACGTATGGCAATCGCAAAGCTACGGGAGAACAATAGAAGGGACAAGAGCGCTTGCAGAAATCTGGTGGAAGCGAGAACAACTCCAAACGCAAAAACCAGCGCAAGAAGAAGACTTCTACTCGATGAGCGCAAGAGCCGGCTGCTGCGTGTGGCTTGAAAACCCATACTGGGGATCACAAATAAAAATAAACGTTCCAAAAGGACCCGGCAACTGCTACGAAGATCCGATAGTCAGACGACTGGTTGAGAGAGACTATGCAATTGTCGACATAACTGAAGGAAGGTGTCCGCGAAGATGAAAAAAGACAATAAACTCCTCGAGACAGCAGTACTTGGACTCGTAATAATCACAGGACTTGTCGCAATATACTACATGTACCAAGTAAACACAGGACGCGCATTCCTCCAAGCGCCCCAATTCACAGTAGTGCAGACAACCTACGAATACTGCTGTTGCGCAACCCAAAACGGAAAGCTCTTTGAAGTGTACGGAAAAGTACTCAAAGACTCAGACGATATTGAAAAGAAAACAGCCTGCCAGGAAATGTGCGAAGTAAAACACTCAACACCCCTGCACCCTTCGATACTCGTCAATGTTGGAAAGTGCGGAGCGCGAACAAACCACTTTGCGTGAGTAGTCCAGGGGAAGACTTGTTAATGAAGAACAATTCTTTTCAAACTGTTGATTTCTTTCTCTGAAAAAAGATAAGGGCCAAGTCACACACAGCAACCACTAGGTAGTGATTACTGATGGGAAGATTTATAAATCAAATCTTTAAATCAAAGAATATGACTGCAATCAATGAGAATTATAAGGAATTCAGATTAGATAACGGACTATTTGTAGCTTTGCAAAAAACACCCACCCAAACCGTTTCGGGAAAACTCAGAGTTTGGCACGGCGCGTTAAATGAAAAGAGAGGAGAGGAAGGACTTGCACATTTTTTGGAACATATTCTGGTGACAGGAGGCTCTAGAAAATACAATCCAGAGAGCTCTGAAGAAATCAGAGGAAAGCTCGGCTCGTTCAATGCAGCTACAAGCTTGAATGAAACTTTTTTCCCAGTTGACATGTTGGCAACGGATAGCAAATTATTCCTTGAGTATATTTCTGATACCGTATTCAACCCTCGCTTTGAAAATTCAAAAATTGAAGAAGAAAGGCAAAGAGTTCTAAGA
>RFLK01000075.1 GCA_003694525.1 Candidatus Woesearchaeota archaeon | reverse complement strand
TTTGTGGATGTCGAACAATTGAACAGATTCACAAAAAACATAGACTTTGGAAGCATAAAACAAGTGCCAAGAGCAGAGCTTTCAGGAGAACAAGCGATAATTGCAAAAGTGAGAGATGTTCCTATAATAACAATAAAACAACAAGGCAAGGGAAAAACAGTATACTACGGAATACCTTCATTGAGCGACTTCAAATACACCCCTGATTACCCTATATTCTGGACTGAACTTTTGAAATACGTTACAGATCAGCAAGATGTTAGAAACCTAAACTTCAAAACAGGACAGACGCTAATACTGGATTCAGAACAAAAAATCAAGACGCCTGCAGGAACAGTCAAAAAAAGCGCACTCGTACTTGATTTTGCAGGAGTGTACGAGCTTGAAGATAGGACAATAGCAGTCAATATTGTCGATGAGCTTGAGAGCGATGTAAACCTAAAAGAGCCAAAAGGGACCAAAAGCACCGACTACAAGCTAAGACCGGTTAAAGAGACCCGCAAGTTCCAATGGGACCTTCTTCTGATTGCAACAGCACTCCTATTAGTCATTTTTGAAGAATTCTTTGTAAGATACAGAGGTGATCTATGACTCTCGCAGACATAATAAGATGGGCGTACAAGACAATGGAGTATCCCTCAGCAATCCTTGCAGCGATACCTCTCATAATAATAGCAATATGGCTTTTGCGACACCAGTTTGTCAAAGTGCAAGAAGACAAAATCACAGCAATCAGAAAACGCAAAGTTCGCAGAATAATGCACATAACAAGACCCCTTATGATACTTCTCTTATGCATAGCGCTTGCAAGCCCTTATGTGCAACAAGAAAAAATAATCAAAGGAGACCCGTTTGTTGAGATACTCATAGACAACAGCACATCGATGGAATTGTTTGAAGACGTCTCAGCACAACTGACAAAAGCCCTTGAAAAAAGGACAAACACAGAAGTCAAACTTGTTGCAAGAAGCGAGACGAGCGCGCTTGGCGATGCCATACTAAACAACATAAAGCCGCACACGAGCATAGTGCTATTGTCAGACGGGAACGCAAACAAAGGGTCAAGCCTTGGAGATGTGGCGCTTTTTGCAAGCAAACTTAACGCGACAATAAACGCAATAGAACTAAAGCCTGCAAGAAAAGACGCTGCAGTCAACATAATCGGGCCGGACAAGATACTCGAAGGCGCAGAGACCAAATTCACAGTCACAATAAACAAAGTCGGAAACATAGGCTCAGTCCCGTTGAAAGTAGCTCTTGATGGCGAGACGATATACGACCAACAGACGAGCGATAAGTTCGTCTCGTTCACAAAACAACTCGGAAAAGGAACACACAAGATAACAGCGACAATAGGAATTGACGACCATTTCCCACAAAACAATGAGAGATACAAGACAATAAGAGTGGTCGCACAGCCCAGAATACTCCTGCTCACACAAAAAGCAAGCCCTCTTGAAACACTATTCAAACAACTCTACGTCACAGACGTCAAAGCAACTCTTCCATCAAACCTCAAAGACTATTATGCAATAGTTGCAAACGATATTCCGGCAAGCGAGATGAACCCCATAACAGACGCCATAAACGACTTTGTAGCAAATGGAAACGGGCTTGTAGTCTTTGGAGGCGAGAACAGCTACGATAATGGAGAGTATGCTGACAGCATCTTCGAGACAATGCTGCCAGTTGTAGTAGGACAGCCTCAAAAAGAAGAGGGCGATGTGCTTATAGCAGTAGTAATAGACATATCAGGATCTCAAGGAGCAGGCTTTGGAAGATTCAAGAGCAGCGCGGACTTTAGCAAAGCAGCTGCAATAGACATAATGCGAAATGTAAAACTCGATACGAGAGTTGCAATAATCGCATTCAACACGCAAGCATACCTCCTATCCGAGCCCTCTCCTGTTTTCTCAAAAAAAGGAGTTGAAGCGCTCATATCAAGGATAAAATGGGGCGGGGGCACAAACATTGCCGCAGGTATACTAAAAGCAACAGCAGTGTTGAGCGCTTATCCTGGAAGCAAAAACATAATACTCCTATCAGACGGAAAAACCCAAGGCGATGCAGCGGCAAAGGAAGCTGCCAAGTTCGCAGCAAATGCGGGAATAAAAATATACACAGTAGGAGTAGGACCATCGACAGACGAGCAATTCATGATAGACATAGCAGACCTTACGAACGGAATATACTTTAGAGCAACAGAGGAGAGCAGGCTGAAAATACTCTTTGGACCCGTGGATGAACAAGAAGCACAGTCCGGCAAGATGAGCCTTGTAATACTGAACAAGAACCACTTCATAACACAAGGTCTCGAGCCAGAGGCCACCTTGTACGGATTCAATCAAGTCTCACCAAAAGGAGCGGCAAGACTGCTTGCAACAACCTCAACAGGAGAGCCCGTGCTTACAACCTGGCGGTTGGGGCTTGGAAGGGTCGCAGCATTCAGCGTAGATGATGGAAGCAAATGGGCAGGCGATATGCTTGCAGCTCCAAACAGCAAACTCATAACACGCACAGTGAACTGGGCCATAGGCGACCCTGAGAGGAAAAGCACGAGCTTTATAGAAGCAAAAGACACGACAATAGGAGAGCCGGCAGAGATAACAATAAGAAGCCAAACAATTCCCGACGCAGAAGGCGTAGTCTTTTACAAGCTGGACGAAGACACTTATGGTGCGAGCATAATCCCAACACAGACAGGCTTTCAAAGCGCGGCTGGCGCGACCTTTGCAGTGAACTATGCAAACGAGTACGCCCAACTCGGATTTTCAGAAGAGCTCGAATCAGTAGTAGCAGCCACTGGAGGCAAAATATTCCCGCCAAATGCAGCAGACCAGATAGTAGAGCAAGCAAAAACAAGAGCGGAGAGAGTAATAAATGCGCGAAAATACTACAGAAGCCCATTCATAATCGCAGCAGCAATAATACTCCTACTGGAAATATTTATAAGAAGAATAATGAAAAGTGACTAAGAGGTAAAAATGAGCTTTATAACAAAAAACGCAAACATAATATTGCTCTTCCTCATAATAATAAGCTCAGTAGCACTAGTTGGAGCAACCATATTCTTCCAAACAAACTTTGACAAAATAAACGCGGAATACAACAACAAAGTAGAACAGCTTAGAAAAATATCCCAAGAGCTTGAAACGCAACAAAAACTGCTCGACCAGGTAAAAAGCGAGCTATCCCTGAAAGCAGAGAGAGAAGAACTCTTGGGAGAAAAATTCACAGAAGTTAAAGGAGAAAAAGAAAAGCTCGCGACACAAAAAGAACAGCTTGAGAGGACAAAAAACCAGCTTGAAAACGAGCTTGAAAGCACAGAAGCACTCCTCAGAGACACTCAAAACGAGCTTGAAGCCAAAAAAGACATAATAAACTCGCTCACTGCAGAAAACAGCGACCTTGAAACACGCCTTGATGTGTGCCAAGACCAGAGAGATAGAGCAGAGTCGGAGCGAGATGCCTGCCTTGCAGAGAAGGCTCAATGCACATGCCCATAAAACCAATAGCAAAAGCGCTCAGGGAAGCAAAATTATCAGTTCTTCAGATAACAATATTCCACACTCTTATGGACATACTGACATTTCTGATGATATCCTTGCTTGCAGCTATAATTCTTAACTTCAGCTATGCATACGCAATCATAATAACAGCACTGTACGCGGCGATACACACAAGGGGCAATCTGAAAGATGTCAACTACAAGTACATAGAA
The DNA here is from genome assembly GCA_003694525.1 of Candidatus Woesearchaeota archaeon. GTDB lineage: Archaea > Nanobdellota > Nanobdellia > Woesearchaeales > ARS49 > J152. The sequence continues at coordinate 1,461 of RFLK01000075.1, read as the reverse complement.
TCAAAAGCGCCAGAGCTCAAAGAACAGCTAATAACAGTCGCAGACAACTGGAGAGAAAACAACGAAGTAGTAAAAGAGCTCAACGAAGAAGTTCTCAAAAAAATGCGATTAATAGAGACAGGCGCGTTCATAAACTTTGGGAAAGTTGCAAGAGAGCTCATAATAATCGCAACAGTGAGCTTTATCATAATAGGATCATCAGCATACAACGTGCAATTTCTCGATCTCAAAGACGCAATAAATACACTCAAAAAAGCAAGAGGAGATTATGATGTTAACGAAGAGCTCCTGGCATACGAGGAGTCACAGAACCTATCGGAAATACTTGGAGAGGAGAGCATAGAAGAGCTCGGCAAACAACAACTGGACCTGCAGCTCAACCCGCTCAAATCAGACGTTGAAATTGGAACAGTGCAACCACCTGAAAAACGCGTATTCAAAGAGGTCCCTCCTCGAGAAATATCCGCGAGCACGGACGAGACATACCAGGAACAAATACCAAAGCAATACCAGAAAATAGTCAAGACATACTTCCAGGAAATAACCAAGAGCTAAAATACAAACACGCGCCAAACATTATGGGTTCTTCAAGGGTTGTTGAGATGCGTCAAACACCATATTTATAAACCAGATGTCTCTTTAAAACTGTACTGTTATATTTATATACTTCAAAGGAGGCTGAAATAGCGATGAAAGTTGAAGAAGCCAAGAAAACGTTCGATTACATAATGCAGGAGATGGGCAAGGTAGTCGTAGGACAAGAAGAGATGATAAAACAAGTCCTCTCAGCAATCCTTGCAGGCTCCCACGCTCTGCTTGAAGGATACCCAGGACTTGCAAAAACCCTTACAATAAGAACGCTGTCTCAATTGCTGAACCTTAAGTTTTCAAGAATACAGCACACCCCCGACCTTATGCCCTCAGACATCACCGGGACTTACATCATAGAAGAGACAACATCGGGCAAGAGGACCTTCAAATTCCAACCAGGGCCGGTATTTGCCAATATAGTGCTTGCAGACGAGATCAACAGAGCAACACCCAAAACACAATCAGCGCTTCTCGAAGCAATGCAGGAGCATCAAGTAACTGTCGGAAACAACACATACGCGCTTGACGAGCCTTTCTTTGTCCTTGCAACCCAGAACCCAATAGAACAAGAAGGAACATACCCTCTGCCCGAAGCGCAAGCGGACAGGTTCCTGCTGAAGATAAACGTAGGCTATCCAACTCCTGAAGAAGAGATGGAAATACTCAACAGATATGCAGGAAAACTGAAAAACGTAAAACTCAAGCCAGTCCTGACAAAAGACAACATACTCTATCTGCAACATATGGCAAAAGAGATACCCATTGCAACAGACATCAAAAAATACGCTCTTCAAATAGTCACAGCAACAAGGCACAAGAAGGACCTTATAGAATTCGGCGCATCACCAAGAGCAAGCATAGGACTAATAC
>RFLK01000074.1 GCA_003694525.1 Candidatus Woesearchaeota archaeon | reverse complement strand
TTGAGCTGCCGAGCGCAAACAACCCTCAACGCGATTCACTATGAGCGCGCGCTCTGGAAGCTGGCCTTTTTGGACAGCATAAGGCTCTTGCGCCTGCCTTGAATTAAGATACAAAACAACTCCAACTATTAGCAAGATAACCAAACCAAGTATTATGAAAACTGTTACTTGAGCACGACGCATACTAACGCATACAACCTCTTTTAGAATTCAAAGAACGCCATATGTTATAAAGGTTGCCGTATTTAAACAAGAGAAGAAAAACACCAAAGTTTTTTAAATGACGCTCACGTCTTTAAAACAGAAAAAGGGGTTTCAATGGGCAAAGGCCAGATTACACTATTCATAATAATAGGGCTCATCATAATAATAGGAGCGGCGATATTCTTATACTTGACAAGAGAGGCTGAACTTGCCCCTATACAGCGAGAAATAAGCGTGCCAGAAGGAGGACAGGAAGTATACGATTATGTAAAAGGTTGCCTTGAACAGACTGGACGCGAAGGCCTTTTCATACTTGGACAACAAGGAGGGTACATAAACATACCCCCAATTATAGAGAGAAACCCCAACTCATTCTTGCCAGAAGACCCTGCAGGGATAATAAAAGTCCCCTTCTGGTACTATGAAGGCGAGGATAGAACACCGCAGATGGAATTTATGGAAAGAGAACTTGCAAACTACATAAAAGAGAACATCGGAGAGTGCATAAACAACTTTGAAGCGTTTGCAAACAAAGCATCAATAATCCCAAAAGACAAAATGATACCCATAGTCAGCATAACAGATAACCAAGTTCTAACAACCCTGTCCTGGCCACTGGAAATAACAACCGCAAACAGAATAGTAAAACTCGACGAGTTCCTGGCAGATCACCCTGTAAGACTAAAACTGCTTTACAACAGCGCTGCAAAACTAATGGAGTACGAGAACTCGCAAGCGTGGTTTGAGAACCTTACAATAGATCTTATGAGCGCGAACGAGAACATACCAGTATCAGGGCTGGAATTCGAATGCGGAACGAAAAAATGGTTCCTGCCATCGATAAAAAAAGAACTGCAGAGCACCCTTCACTATGTGATGCCCTATGTGAGAGTCAAAGGAACGCAAACACCAGCCCCTCTGGCCTCTGAGAGAGAGTATGCCAAATTGCAAGAGCAAGCCAAAAAGATAAGACAATCACTTGAAGCAGGAAAAGAGCCCGACTGGCCAGAAAGCGCTCCTGAAGATATTTTTGAAGTCAACAGAATGAGCATTGATGCAGGGCTTGACTCTGACATAAAAGCAGCCTTTGTCTATGAGACAAGATACCCTATGTTACTAAACGCGCAACCATCACAAGGAGGGGTTCTGAGCACTGCAAAACTCAGAGGGCCTTCAAAATACCTGAGATACCTGTGCCTTAACCAGTACCATTTCGCATACGATGTGCTGTATCCTGTAAAGACAATACTAAAGGATCCGAAAGCATACAAAGGACAAGGGTACACTTTCCAGATGGCCTTTCCAGTAATAATAGAAGACAATGAGGATAGAAGAGCGTATTTTGGTCTCAGAAGATTCATAGCGCCGCAAGAAACAAGAGACTTTTGCACAAACTTCGGAGATAAGAAGGTCGATATAAGAGTGCTCGGGTTTGTAGAAGACTCCCCTGTTGCAGAAGAGCTTGAAGGAGCCAACATAACATACTCTTGCCTATCGCAAGTATGCAACCTTGGCCAAACCTACAGCGACGGCTCAGGAGCCATAAGACTGAACACTTACCTTCCTGAAGGGTGCACAAACCCCTTCATAGAAGTCTCAAAAGAAGGATACATAAGCAAAAGAGTGCAATTGCTCGAGGATACTGCAGAAGTGACTCTTACAAAACTAAAACCCATGACCTACAGCATACAAGTATACCCTTACTATGAGGAAGTAAGCAAGACAAACCCGCTCAGCGCGGACAACGAGCAATGGCTTGAAGGGCAAGAATACACCAAATTCTCAAAGAACACCCACGCAACAATAGCAGTATCGCTCAGAGGAGAGCCATACGACCAGTTCTTGATATACCCTCCTGCGCAAGACCTGACACTTGAAGAGACAGCGGATAAAATAAATTTCGTTCTCGGTGATGCTCAATACGATATAGACATAATACTATACAAAGGAGATACTCCTGTTGGAGGATACCACGCAGAAAACATGACAATAACAACCGATGAAGTGCTGGGAGCGGATCACGCAATACTAAAAGCAGTAGAATACAGGCCCCTTCCAGCAGAAGACTTCCAAAAAGCAGGAATGTTCACATTCCTATACGAGAGAGGCAAAAAAGATGACAAGCCATACTGGACGGCGCTAAAGCCAGCATTTGTATGAGAGCGGATGATATCAAAAAAACAAGACTTGCAACATTTATGCTATCTCTCATACTCTTCCTGCCAATAGTCCAAGCGCAAAGCATCTCAGGCCAGCAAGACACAACACCTCCAATAATAACAGACATCAAGGTTCAAGCCGGCCTTGTCAGCACCATAAACTGGACAACAAACGAGCCTGCAACAAGCACGGTCTATTACGGCACAACGCCTGCAATCGAACAGAGCGCAAGCACTCAATCCCTTCTGGAAAAGCACTCAATTGCAGTACAAACCGAGAAAGAGACATACTATTATGCAATAGAGAGCTGTGATGCTTCAGGGAACTGCAAAAAAACCAGCATATCAAAACTTGAAGCAGGACCCCTTAGAATAGAATCAAACGTTCCAAGGTTTGCGAGATCAAGCAAGATAAACATCATAGGAAAGACCAGGGCAGGATCCAAAGTAATCCTGACCGTCAACAACAAGACACGCGAGGCGTTTACAAATACTGGAGACTTCACATTCAGAGAAGTCCGACTTGAAAAATCAAACAAGATAATGCTGAAAGCCGTATCAGGCAATGAGACCGCCCAAAAAGAATACTTCACCGAAATAGACGAAGGACCTCCACAGTTGAAAGTAGAACTTCCGCTCGTCACAACACAACAAACAATAAACGCGAACATAACAACAAATGAGAGAGCAAACCTCACTGTCAGAGTAAAGCCAGGAGGGAAAAAGCCTGACAGGCCGGTTGGCCTGAAAATAGAGCGCATAACAGAGAGAAGCGTTGAGATCTCCTGGGAGGAAGTTCCTGGTGCGAGAGAGTATGCAGTATACAGGAACGGGAAAAGAATAGCAACAACTCGAGAGGCAAGATTCAGGGACAACATAATAGCGCCAAAAGTACAATACAAGTATACAGTAACAACAATATCAAAAGAATGCACTGAGAGCGATAGCAGCAACATACTCACTGCAAACACTCCGGAAAATGCAAGAGGGGGAGAGCGAATTGAAGTTGAAATATCCTGCCTTCCAAAGCCAATACGAACAGAACTAAGAGAAGGGGCAAACACGGTCACAATAAGCCTTGTTGAAGGCGTGAATGACGTCATATTCAGCGCAAAAGACAAAGCAGGCCTTACAACAAACGTCACAAAAACAACACTCTACGACTCAGGCCCGCCTCAAATAATAGAACACAACCTGAACGCACTCTCACCCACTTACAAGAGGACGGTCAGAGTAAAAGCAAAAACGTCAGAGCCCGCGACAGTTACAGTATTCTTGAACGGAGATGCTGTTGCAAGCAAACCAACGGACGAGAACGGTTTTGTGTCAATACCAATCACACTGAAAAGAATAGTTCAGGTCAAAAGCGGAGAGCAAAGAGCATCTCTTGAAAGCGCCCTCTCATACAAGAACAAGATAAAAATACAAGCAATAGATGCGGTGGGTCTTTCAAGCGAGAGCGAAGAAGTTGAAGTCGAATACAAAAGGTGCGGCGAGGGATCAAAGCTTGACGTGCACGTATCAGAGCCCCTTCCAGACATGCTAAATCCAAGACTTCTGCTTCAAGGAGTGCAAGAAGCAGGAATTGCTTTCAACTACACATACAAAGGCGGATACAAAGGAATAATTGCGAAAAACCAGATAAGAGTGGTGAAAATACAGCCAGGGCCTGAGTTTGAAGACGAATATGACAATGGTCTTATATCAATCAACCAAAGGCCTCTTGTAAAACAAAACCCGCGAGACCCTGGAAGCGGAGAAGGCTACATAAGAATAAACTTCAACGCAATACCGGATCCTTTCAAAACCTTCGGCGATGAGACAGAGCCAAAAAACGCAACCCTGTTTGACAAAGAAAACAGAATACACGAACACAGAAAAGGAGACTGCCTTGTTCCAGGATTCGGCTGCATGAAACTCTTCTTAGAACTCGAAATACCCTTTGAAGAGAAAGTTCCAAGAGCAACACCTGAGCTACAAACAAGCCTTGAGAGGGAAACATCAACAAGAGAGGTCCAACGCACTTGCATAGACCTTGAAATACCCATAGACTACAGACTGCCGCCAAAATACGTGCCATCAGGATTTCTCAAAAACACTGCAAAAGCGCTGACCAAGATAGTGGAAGGAATAGACCAAGTGCTAAAACCAGTAGAGACCATAGGAAAATACCTTTTCTACACCTGCATTGCAGGACAAGCAATAAGCTTTATACCAATAGCGCTTGAAAAGTACAATTGCGAGTACAGCCAATACATATCAAAAGCAACAGGAGAAGGAGGCTTTGACCCTCTGATAGCTCAAATAGGGAAGTGCGAGGAAGAATACAAAGGACAAGACAAAAGCCTTGAGAGCTGCAAATCCTGCCAGAGCGCAAAAGAGTGGCGGGGAAAAATAGAGAGGCTATACCAGCAAGTGTGCGATAGAGTGATGTGCCCTTCAGTTCCATCCTTGCAACACTACATAAGATCAAGAGCGAGTGAAAAACTAATCCCTGTCAATTCAAAAAATCTTGGAAAGCAAGTTCAAGCAGGAGGGCATTGCACGAAATGGTTCAAGGAAAAACAAAAACAAGCGCAAAAAGACAATAAAAAAATACCTCCAAGACTTCAATTCACAAACGCAGAAATACAAGAAATATACAACCAGTGGTTAGAACACAAGAATGATAAAGAAGACTCAGAGAACAGCTGCGCAGGACTTCAAGAAGCAAAAGCAGAATGCTGCGGATACGAGTATATGCAACAATGGGGATCCGGATGCGGAATCAGCGCGATTGGAACAACGCTTGACACTTTTGATGAAATAAAAGAGAGCACTTGCCTGCAAGCGCAAACAGTCAACTCAAACAAGATACGCGGGCTCGATGGAAAGGAAGAAGAGTGCTCATCGCTACTAAACAGCGCAGGGGGGTTCTGCGACTCGGACGGAGGAGCGCCTCCAGAGGCTGTAAGAACTGTAAGGCTATGTTGCGGCGAGGGCGGAGGCGTTAGCGGAAAACTTGCACAAGCGACGGGCAAAAAAGAGGAATACCTCTACGTTCTGATGATACCAAAGAAATCAGAGAGCAGATCTTTTGCAGGCAAATCTTACACGGGAGAATACGATATAGAATTAGGATACCTTGCAGAGACTATAGAGCTCTCAAAGGCAGGAAAAAGCGAAAATTCAATACCAATCAATGCAAAAGTTGAGGCAGTACTGTACTCCTCGAATATTGGAAGCGCGTTCAGTGAAAAAGCAATAGAGTATTACAATCAAAACAACAAGCCGGAGCAGAGCGCACTCGCAACATTCAGAAAGACCATATGCGAGACTGCAGGATACTCTGAGAACTGCAACGAGTTCTCAAAAAACGATGCTGAGGGCGTCTACAGGAACATAATGAGCAAGATAGGCGATCCAGAACAAGAATACATAATAAGGCCATCTGAAGGAATATTCAACTCGGTAAGATGCCTGTGCTTCCCTACACTCATAGCATTCTTGAAGCAATGGAGATCAATAATGGGCTCGGTCAGAGACTGCATAAATACAATACTTCTGACAGGAGATGGGAGTGCGGGAGTGTGCCAGGCAGTAGTATCCCAGTACGCTTGCGACCTCATATACGATGCTGTTGCCTGCTTTACCACAAAGTTCAGCACGCAAGGGCCAGGGGGCAGGCTGGGAATCACAGGATTTGGAGGAAACGTTGTGGGCGCACTGACCTCTGCTGGAACCGAGCTCTCACGCTCTGTCAGCTCAAGGTACGGAGAGACATCAATGTACAAGAGCGTATTCATAGACAAAAAGCTTGTCCACTCTGCTTGCATGTTTGCATTTACTGGAACGTGGAACCTTGACGTTGGAGCAGTATTTGACGAGTCGGTAGAAACGCAACCAATCCAAAGCTACGGCCTCCTGCACCCTTGCAGGAGAAGGTTCGTATCATACAATCCTGCAACACAGCCAGGCGGGCTTGTAACCTGGGCGTACCAGTTAGGTGCGGGAATTGCAGCGGGCGCAGATGTTGACATACAACTGAAACTCAAATGCTCAGGAGGCTACAAGTGCAGGGAGAGCGACGGGTTTGAAGGCGGAAAGTGCGATTGCGATGCACCAGAAGAAATAACAATAAGCCCTCCCGAGCTTCCAACAAGAGCAAAACAAGGAGAAATAATCAACGAAGAGATCTTCTTTGTAATGAAGGGAGGAGATCTTGGAAGCAAAATAAGATACGACAAAGCAGAGCTAATATGGAAGTGGAATGACGGAAGGCAAGAGCGACAAGAGTCTGCAGAGTGCACAATAAGCCAAACAGGAGG
>RFLK01000073.1 GCA_003694525.1 Candidatus Woesearchaeota archaeon | reverse complement strand
GGAATACCGCAAAAAAGCAGAGCAGGAAGGAGTTATGAGCGCCACAAGATTTCTGGGCTACAGGCCGGATGTCAAAGAGCTCATCGCAATATCAGATGTCTGCGTGCTCTCAACGCACTATGAGGGCCAATCAAACGCACTCTTAGAATATATGGCTCTCAAAAAACCAATCGTTGCAACAAACATAGAAGAAAACAGGGAAATAATAACAAACGGCAAAGAAGGCATACTTGTTCCAGAAGAGAGGCCTGATCTTCTGGCACAGGCAATAACCCTGCTTCTTGAAGATAAAAAACTTGCAAAAAGACTTGGAAGCGCTGCATTTGAGAGAGTTAAAAAGGACCATAACATAGAAAAGACAGCGCTCAAGACCCAAGAGCTATACGACTCCATATGCCAGAGAAGAAAATGAGCAAAGAACTTTACGAAAACATATACGAACAAGCGTTCTCATTCGGAGAAAACTGGGCAGAATACTTGAAAAAACTTGACGCTGAGAAAATACAAAGAGCTCAGAAGAGCCTTGAAGAGTTTCTCGGCAAGGGCACAATAAAAGGAAAGACATTCCTTGACATAGGATGCGGAAGCGGTCTATTCTCCCTTGCAGCAATAAAACTTGGAGCACGAGAGGTCACAAGCATAGACCCTGACAAGAACAGCACAGAATGCGCAAAATACCTGCGAGAAAAATTCAAAATACCCTCAAAAAAATGGAAAATACTCAAAGGCAGCATACTTGACAAAAAGTTCATCAAAAAATTGCCAAAAGCAGACATAACGTACAGCTGGGGCGTTCTGCACCACACAGGCGATATGTGGAGAGCGCTTGACAACGCAATAAGCCTTGTCCGAAAAAAAGGAACGCTCTATATTGCAATCTACAACAAGTACACAGGACCTTTAAGCTCAAAATCTTGGCTGAAGATAAAAAAGCTCTACGTAAGATCGCCAAAACTGGTGAAAAAAGCAATGGAACTCCTATACGCCGGAGAGCAACTAATCTCCCTTGCAATCAGACTGAAAAACCCCATAGCATACGTTAGAAACTACAAAACAGACAGAGGAATGAGCTTTATGCGAGATGTCACCGACTGGCTTGGCGGATACCCTTACGAGTACGCAACACCCGCAGAAATAGAAGAACACTGCAAAAGAAGAGGCCTCAAACTTGTAAAAATCAAACATCGAAAAGGAACCGGGTGCAATGAATTCGTATTCAAGAGGACTTGCTGATGTGCGGAATTGCCGGATTCAACTGGAAAGATGAAAAAACAATAAGACTCATATGCTCAAAAATGGCCCACAGAGGCCCAGATATGGAAGGCTATTACAGCGACGATGCGGTAAGCCTCGGGCACAGGCGCCTTTCAATACTCGACCTTTCAATAAAAGGAAAACAACCACTCTCAAACAAAGAAAAAACACACTACATAACATTCAACGGAGAGATATTCAATTATAAAGAGCTCAAAAAAGAACTCAACAACTACAATTACTCAACGAACACAGACACAGAAGTAATACTTGCAGCATACGAAAAACACGGATTCGAATGCGTCAAAAAGCTGAACGGCCAATTCGCATTCTGCATATACGACAAGCCAAAAAAACTGCTATACATTGCAAGAGACAGAATAGGAATAAACCCTCTATACTACTACTCACACAACGGCAAATTCATATTCGGAAGCGAACTCAAAACAATACTTGAAAGCGATGTACCAAAAAAAATAAACAAGAACGCCCTCAACTACTACCTCGCATACGGGTACACTCCCAGAAAACAGAGCATTCTTGAAAACACCTACAAGCTGGAGCCAGGCCACTACATCGTATACGACCTTGAGAGCAAAGCGCTCAAAAACGTAAAATACTGGGACATAAAACCCGGCGATAAAATAAAAGACGCAGAATATGCAAAAAAGCTAATACTCAAACAGCTCGAAAAGAGCGTGAAAGACCGCCTTGTAGCAGACGTTCCAGTAGGAGCCTTCCTCTCAGGAGGAATAGACTCCAGCGCAGTTGTTGCAACAATATCAAAATACAAGAAAAACCTCAACACATTCTCAATAAAGTTCGATATCGAAAACTACGATGAGAGCGCATACGCCGAAAAAGTAGCAAAGCATTTTGGAACAAAGCACCACACAATAGAATTCAGCGCAAAAGACGTCAGGGCACTTATAGAAAAACTCGCTTACCATTATGACGAGCCATTTGCAGACCCGAGCATGATACCCACATACCTTGTGAGCAAAGTTGCAAGAGAACACGTCACAGTATCCCTTTCAGGAGACGGGGGAGATGAGCTTTTTGGAGGATATACCGCATACAAAAATTACAGGATAACACAAATCCAGAAACTGTACCCACGATTCCTGAACAAGATATTCTATTCCATACTCAAACGCCTGCCATTCAAAATTCTGGAAAAGCCCACTGCATTCTTTGAAATAGGAACTCTCAAAAAAGAGCACAAATACGCGCGCATAATGAGCTACCTTAACATTGACGAACTAAAACAACTAACAGGAGAGACCCCTGAGAGCGTGTACAAGGAATACGAAGATTACTTGCTTGACAACTACCTCAACACAGCAATGAACTCAGACCTCCACCTTTACCTGCCGGATGACATACTAACAAAAGTGGACAGGGCATCTCTTGCAAACAGCCTGGAATCAAGGCCTCCACTTCTTGACCACGATATGATAGAGCTTGCCTGCTCAATATCCCCAAAACTGAAACTGAAAGGGAAAAAAAGCAAATACATACTTAAAGAAGCGCTCAAAGGAATACTTCCAGAATACGTGCTAAACAGGAAGAAAATGGGATTTGGAGTGCCCCTGAAACACTATCTTAAAGGAGAGCTCAAAGACCTTGCATACAAATACGCATTTAATTATGACAAGCACGATCACATACCAAGAAAATTCCTCGAAGGGCTAAAACAAAAATATGAGAAAAGCAATTGGGAGAAAGACTACAGCAGAATAATATGGACAATAATGATGTTCAACATGTGGTGGGAGAAATGGATCTGTACGAGAACACGCACCTGAAAAAAAGGCATTTCAGCTTTGGAAAAAACTGGCAGAAGTTTCTGAAAAAACTAACACCTCAAAGAATAGAAGAGGCTGAAAAATCCCTCAAAGAATGGCTGGGAGACATCTCAGGCAAAACATTCATAGACATAGGCTGCGGAAGCGGGCTATTCTCCCTTGCAGCAAACAGGCTCGGAGCAAAAGTCACCAGCGTGGACATAGACGACCAATCAATAGAATGCACAAAAGAGTTAAAAAAACGCTTTGGAGGAGGGGACTGGAAAATAATCAAGGGAAGCGCGCTTGATTCAAACTTCATAAAGAGCCTCGGACAATACGATATAGTCTACAGCTGGGGAGTTCTGCACCACACCGGCGATATGTGGCTTGCAATCGAAAACATAACACAACTCGTCAAACCGAAAGGCGTTCTCTACATTGCAATATACAACAAAAGCACAAGAAAACTTGAAGGAACAAGCGAGCTGTGGAAAAAAATAAAGAAGTTCTACAACAAGACAAATTTCATATTAAAGAAGATAATATACATCCTCTACACAACATACCTGATAGCAGGAATAACGCTTCACGGACGAAACCCAATAAAATACATAAGAGAATACAAAAGCAACAGAGGAATGGACTTTTTCACAGACATAAAAGACTGGCTTGGCGGATACCCTTACGAGTACGCAACACCAAAAGAGGTCGAGAACTTCTTAGGCCTTGAGGGCTTTGACCTTGTGAGAGAGAAGACAGTCCGCTCAATCGGATGCAACGAATACCTGTTCAAAAGGGTTGCAATGAGCAGAAGATGCGGAGGATACGTTCACAATGAACAAAGATGAAAACCTGTGGGATCATTACCAGACAGATAAGAGAGACGTTTTCGAACAAGGCCACCCAAGACAGGACCTTCTCTTCAAACAAATAAAAAGACTTCTCCCAAAAGACGCCCTCATAATCGAAATAGGCTATGGAGACGGATACCTGCTCAGAAAACTCAAACAAAACGGATATCAAAATCTTGAAGGCGTGGACATAAGCCCAAAAAACGTGGAACTCTCAAGGCAGAAAATGCCTGGCATAAAATTCACACTGGCAAAAGACGAACTCCCCTTTGAAGATGAGAGCGTTGACTGCGTTATAGCCAGCGAAGTTATAGAACACATGAGCGATGAAGAACTTGAAAAATTCTCAAAAGAGCTTAACAGAACACTGAAAAAAGGAGGATACTTTATAGGAAGCACGCCTGCAAATGAGAACCTCAAAAAAGCAGAGATATTCTGCCCGAACTGCAACAAAAGCTTTCACAAGTACGGCCACAAACAAAGCTACTCAAAAGAAAAACTGGAAAGAACATTCAAACCACTAAAACCTGAAATCATAAAAACCTACTTCAACAGATACCCTGGACACAACCTATTGACAAAAGCAGGAGGTTATCTTTTCTACATAGCAAGGCATACACTTCACAAAATAAAACCTCTTGAAAACTCCGGCTGGCTCTTCGTATTCAAAAAATGACAAGAATAACATTCGTATCACTCAAAGCATACCCCTTATTCAACCCGAAATGCAATGAAACATTCGGAGGATCAGAAGTACAAGTCTCAAACTACGCAAAAGAGTTATCTAAAAAGCACAAAGTGAGCATAATAGTCGCAGACTTCGGACAAAAGAGCGTTGAAAAGCATGGAGGAATAACAATAGTAAAATCCTACTCTCTGAAAAAAACACCCCTCAATTATCTCAAAGCCCCCTTAGTTCTGGAAAAAGCAATAAAAAGAACAAAACCTGAAATCATAATATGCCGGGCAAAAGGGCCGGAAGTAGGGCTTTGCGCAGCATACGCTCGAATAAAAAAAATACCCTTGATATATATGATTGCGCACGACGGAGATGCGAGAGGGGACTTCTTCAAAGGCATTCTTGGAAAGTTGTTCAAATACGGGATAAAAAACGCAGACCACATAATAGCACAAAACAACTACCAATACAAGACATACATCAAGCGATTCAAGAAAAACAACATATCCCTTCTTGACGCAAGCTATCCATTAACACCACCGCCAAAAAGAAAAGAAAACTACGCCCTATGGGTTGGAAGGTCGGACCATTGGAAAAGACCAGACCTTCTCATAAAACTTGCCAAAGCCCTGCCAGAACACAAGTTTGTCATGATAATGCCAAAAAGCGATGAGAAAATATGGACCAGAGAGAGAAGAAAAGCGCTCTCAACACAGAACATAAAATTCATAGAAAAAGTACCGTTCGCCAAAATACAGAAATACTTCAACAAGGCAAGAGTTCTTGTAAGCACAAGCGAGAGCGAAGGCTACCCTAACGTGTTCGTGCAGGCGTGCATTGCAGGAACCCCAATAGTAAGCCTGAAAGCAAACCCGAACAACGCATTGGAAAAGATTGGATTCTTCTGCAAAGGCGAGTTCAAAACCCTTGTCAAGAAAACCAGACTATTGCTTGAAGACGACAAGAGGTGGAGAGAAAAAAGCAGAAAAGCAAGAGAGCACGCAGAGAAAAAGCACGATATAAAAAAGAACATATTAAAGCTTGACAAGATAATCGAAAAGACAATCATAGAAAAAGAAAAAAATAACAAATGAAACCCTTAATATTATACAACAGCCTGTGGCCTAACGATATAACTCTCAACATATTAAAACACTCAAAACTTAAACTAAAACTGTTGTTGTGCGATCTCTACTCAAAAGACAAGAAAAATTATGCAATATACTCCCCTTACAAGCTGAAATACCAAAAAATCATCAAAACACTAACCAGAAAAACAGACACAATAAACCTTGTAGAATACAAACACATCAAAAAAACACTGGACAATGAAAAGCCATCACTGATAATCTCAAACCTCTACTATATGCCCGCAACCTGGC
>RFLK01000072.1 GCA_003694525.1 Candidatus Woesearchaeota archaeon | reverse complement strand
TATGAAAAAACCATGACTAAAATCTTGCCAGTAATTCAATTCAAAGGACTGCGCGCAAAAAACATGCCGCTTATAGTGCCCATAAAACGAAGGAAAGACTCTTTGGACTTTCCAATGATTACAATGGGAAGAACTCTGCAGGCAGACATAACATTTGACCATCCTCTTGTAAGCAGAGTCCATGCTTACGTGCTGGATGATTCGGAAAATCGAGAAATATTACAGGATGCAAACTCAAAGAATGGGACTTTCTTAAATGGCGAACGCATAAAATCCCTTGAGAAAAGAGTTCTAACATCGGGCGACAGCATCAGCCTTGGAGGGAGAGAAGGAATACGTTTGAGATACTTTAACAACACATCCTTCACAGACTACCTTAGAGTGTCGAACAAATTATCCCCAAATAGCTGAACCCTTACCAGCTTACCTGAATACGCCAACAAGCACCCCTTGAACATCCTCTTCGGGCACAAGCCAAGGATCCTCAAAATCGTTAGCATACCCTTTTGTTCGATAGAAGACTTTTTCATCTTTTTTGACAATTTGAGTCACCATATGGAGAACGACCCCGTCAATGCCTGGAACTCTGAAAGATATAACGTCTCCCACCATGATATCCGTTGATGAAGGAGGAACTTCAAAGACCACTGATTCGTTTGTTATAAATGGGGCCATAGAATTTGAAGCAACTCTTGCATAGTTTATTCCAGAATGAAGTATTTGGACCTTGTCAGGATAAACATTCACCTCATCAAAATCTATCCTGCTAGCGCTCTGAAAATCCCCTGCGCCCAGAGCGATGCGAACATCTGCAGAGATGGGCTTAATGCTTGCTAAAAGAAACCCCAGCGCGAAACACGCCAGGGCCATTCCAACCCTTTTCATAATCCCTGGCTAAAAAACCGTTTTACAAGTTAAAAAAAATAGTGAGTACTGAGCGGTGGGATGGCTGCATATTATGCTATCAGTATACTAAAGAGTAACTTTTATATACTCTTTAATGGTATTTTGAACTGTGAAAAAGAGGACAACTTTAACATTAATTGCATTGTTGATTGCAATATCTTATGCCCAGGCAGCTTCTGTGACATTGACTGGACAATTCTATGAAACCACATCCCCTTGGACTGAGCTTAACATAAACAATGTCAATGGAACAAACATAATAACAAGCGTTTCAGTCTCAGGAAACCTAACCTTTGTAGAAGCAGCCCAATACGCGGGATGGACAACAAACCTTGATGCAAACAACATAAATTGGGATGGAGGCTCTATTGAGCCAAACATAAACTCGGCAATATTCGCATTCAGACCCAAACTGCCAAAAGTTCAATCAAACAGCACTTTAGAGCTTACAGTCTACCTGGACTCTGAGCAAAAAAAAGTCAACCTGACCATACTCAACGATGATAGCGGACCTCAAATAAGCAACGCATCGCCAAGCAAATACTTGCCCGCAAATGCAACAGAAGTTAGAGTATCAGCAATAATAGAAGATCCGCAAACCGGAGTCTCCAATGCAAGCTACTCTTGGGGAGATTGCTCAACAGAACTCTCAAAAACAACACTCTCTGCAAACTCAAGCACATATTCCTCATCAGTAAACTTTACAGGAACAGATGAAGGGATGATTGCCTGTTATTCAATAAGCGCGACAAACACTGCAGGCGAGACCACAATATTGAACGGCACAATAGCATTTGATGGAACAGCCCCTTTGGTTGAGTTGCATTCTCCAACAAATTATGCATATGAGGAGACCAGCTTCTCATTCAACGCAAAAGATAATATTGCAACAAAGCTTGAATGCGAGCTTATATTGGGGGGAATAAGCATTGCAAACCTGAGCGTTGACAATGGAACAAACACGACTTACACTGCAAACTTGTCAGGATACAAGCAAGGAAATGAGAGCTGGAGAGTTGAGTGCAAGGACGGTGTTGGGCTTTTGGGCAGTGCAGAGCAGAACATAATAGTAGATACGCAAGGGCCCAGCATAGAAGGAAATGTTCCTTCTGTAATTGTGAGAGGCAAGAGCGCAAAGATAAGCCTCAGTATAGCCGACTTGTCAGGAATAAAAAATGCAAGCGCAACATTTGCGGGCAACCCCTTAAACCTTGAAGTTGAAGGCGATGAATACAATGCAACATTATACTCGAACAGCACGGGAAAATACAACCTCACAATAACAGCAACAGATACGGCAGGACAGGTAACAACAAAAAACTTTGAAATACTTGCAGTGCCAGATCACAGACTATCAATTAGACTCTCTCCAAAATCCGCCCAATCTGAGAGCACAATAACAGCTCAAGGAACCCTGAGCCCTGACGGGAATGCAACAAACTCGACAGTTCTTGTAAAAACGCCAAGCGAAACAATCAATGCAAGCCTTGAGAACAACAGTTATTCAATCACTTTCAAAGCCCCGAAAACAAGCGGAACATACACCATAAGCGCAGAGTATATCGAGAATGGAATAACATATTCAACAAACACAACTCTTACAATAGTAAGCACAACATCAAGCGTAGATGAAGGCTTCTCAACATATAGTTCGGGAACTGGAGCAAGATCATCTGCAAGAAGCACAAAAAGCGCGCAAATAAAAACCGAACCAAAGGAAGAGCCAAAGCCAGAACCTGTCAAGAAGAAGGAGGAGCCAAAGTCAGAGCCTGATGAAGCCTACTCTCCAATAGAGCCTCAAGAGCCGAGAAAAGCCCTAACTCCCAAAGCTACAGGCGCGTTTACATTGAAAAAAGCTGCTAACTGGACAGCAGTACTCCTTGCCTTTGCTTTGCTTACAGGACTTGGAATATACGGGTACAAAAAAAGAAGGCCAAAAGAGGACTGGGAGCGATACTTTGATGATTTGTAAGAATACTGAACAACAAGATGATAGAGCAATTCCTTGATTCAAAAACAGTACAGAAACACTTCTCCTTCATTCTTGCAGTATCAATAGCAAATGTATTCATAGCAAAAGCAGCCCAATGGGTTTATTTTCCAACAGCGCCCATAACTTTGGTTCTATTTGTGACGATACTTCTCCTGCCAAGCCTCCACCACTTAATAGTTGTTGAGGAGAAGCTTGAGAGAAAAGGCTCTGCAAACTTTCTAAAAAAACACAAAACAGTCTTCTACTGTTATTTTGGCGCATTCATCGGAACGCTGATAGGATTTGCAGTAATAGGGGCGCTGTCGCAGTCAAACCTGTCTTTCCAGAGCACTCAACTATTGCAGGAACACTTGAGCACTCAAACTCTCCTAAAGTTCAAACAATTCAATCCAACAGCAAGCCACGCCTTTGCATTGTTCTCAGAAAACCTCTGGTACATTCTTGCAGGTTTTGCATTCAGCATATTCTACGGCGCGGGAGCGATAGTCCTTATAACGTACAACGCAAGCTTTTTTGCAGCATATCTTTTTGAGCTCTCAAAACTCGGACTTGATTTTTGGACCATAAGCGTGTCATTAACACACCTTCTGCCAGAGAGCGCAGGCTTCATATTGACCGCAATAGCAGGAGCGACACTCTCAAGAGCGTTGATTGTTGAAAAGCTCAAAAGCACAGCACTCTCAAATGTTGCAAGAAACGCTTTCCTATTGCTTCTGCTTGGAATTTCACTAACGTTTATTGCAGCATTCATAGAAACTTTCATCACAGCGGCAATCTACTCTCGCGCCTTGTGAAAACCGCGGGCAAGACTTTGCAAGGCCTGCTCAGGATTTCGAGCTTTTACAACACCAGATGCTACAAGAACACCTCTTGCTCCAAGCTTTAGAGCAGCTGAAACATCCTTTTCCGTGTGAACCCCTGCACCGCACAGCACAGGAACAGACCCTGCACGCTTGACACTCTTCTCTATCAGATCAGGACGCGCCTTGGATACTGAAACTTTCCCACCTATAAGCTCAGGAGGCTCTATTGCAAGAAGGTCAGGAGAGAACCCTAAAAGGCGGGACTCTGCCCTTGCACTGCCCGCACAGACAATGCTTATCAGCCCGAGCTTTTTGAACATCTTAACCAACTCTTCAATGTTTGAGAGCGGAACAGGCCTCTCGCTGTGGTTTATCAATGCCCCATTGGCTCCAGAGTCCAAAATTGCCTGAGGGATCAAAGCGCCAGTGTGAGCGCCAAAACCCACAGGATCTGCTGTTTGCGCGAGAACAGGTATATCCACTCTTGCAGCAATTGCGCGAAGATCTACAGACTGGGGGGCAACGGCAATACTTATACCTGATTTCTTTGAAACTTTCTCGCACAACAAAGCCAACCTCAATGCACCCTTGCCCAAAGCCTGCCTGTAAGTCTTGAAGTTTACTATTATCATTTGGCAGCCTTGATCAACTTCTCACGCAATACTGATTCTTGCTGGAATCCGACAATGCGCTCAACCTCCTCTCCGCTCTTGTATACGACCATACAAGGAATGCCCATAATTCCTTGATTGTGAGCGAGCTTTGTGTTTTCATCAACATTGACCTTGACAAACTTCAAACCATCAATCTCCTTTGCCAACTTCTCAAATATAGGAGCTATCATCTTACAAGGACCGCACCAAGGAGCCCAGAAATCCACAACAACAGGGTCTTTGCTCTTTAGCACTTCATTCTCAAATTCAGATTCTGTAATATTCTTCACTTCCATTCTTACCACCCACTATGATTGAAGATGCGCAACATATCCGCAAGAGGAACACACTATGCGGCGCAAATCTGGATCGTACTGAAGAGCAAGCTTGTGACAGCGCGGACACCTTCTCTTTTCGCTTGCCTCTTTTTCGATCACAACTGTAAACGGAACTCTGCGTTATAAAAAATTATCGCGCATAATGCCTGCATAAGAAAGCATACAACTGGGGAGATACAAAATCCCTGAGATCTGGCCCCTCGTCATTGTACTTGAGCTCGCGACTTATCTCATTTGCAAGAGATTCTTCTATGTTTTCTGGCGCCAGTTTGTTAAATCTGGATCTAACTTTAATGAGATCTCCTTTAACGCCCAATTTTGCACGCATCTTCTTCTCCAGACCTTCAAGACGCTCCCTCCTGGGCTTGTAATAACCTTCCTTGAGTTTTACAAGCAGAAGATAAGGGAAGACAGGGCCTATGATTGAACCATCGTACCCGTCTTTAATTAACTCGTCAACGCGCTCCTGCAGGTCTTTTGAGAGCTTACCATATTCGGCTTTTTCTACCAAGCTGCCTATTCGGTCACCTTCTTCGAAGTTGAAATAAGCGAGTATGTCATCAAAAAGCTGAGTTGCCTTGATGTAGGCTTTAGTATTGTCAGCGTTTAAGTTCTTTGGGTTTAGCCTGCTATGAACTATTGCTTTCTTCTCATTATTTCCCTTGCCTGGAGGGATTTCACTTATTCGTATCATGTTGAACTCGTTGGGATGCACAACATACTAAAAACCTTTCTGT
>RFLK01000071.1 GCA_003694525.1 Candidatus Woesearchaeota archaeon | reverse complement strand
TGCGATTATTTCCGGCCCTTCTTTTCCAGCGTTCTCTGCTATCTGTCGTAATGGTGCTTCTAACGCTTGCCTGACTATATCGCAGCCTATTTTTGCGTCCCCTTCAAGCTCAAGGCTCTCGAGTGCTTGCCTTGCCCTGTATAGAGTAACGCCTCCGCCTGCAATAACGCCTTCCTCTACTGCTGCTTTTGTGGCGTTTAGCGCGTCGTCTATGCGCATTTTCTTCTCTTTCATTTCAGTCTCTGTTGCAGCACCGACGTTTATGACTGCAACTCCTCCGCCCAGTTTTGCAAGGCGTTTCTTGAGGTCGTCTTTTTTCCAGTCTGTGTCTGCGTTCTCTATTTGCGCGCGTATCATGCTTTTTCGCTTCTCGATAGCTCCTTTGTCTCCTTTTCCTTCCACTATCGTTGTCTTTTCTTCATCCACTCTTATTTTTCGCGCGCTTCCAAGAACGTGCGCATCGACGTCCTCAAGTTTTAGTCCGAAATCTTCGCTCACAACGCTCGCGCCGGTGAGCGCTGCAATGTCTTGAAGCATTTCTTTTTGTTCATCTCCAAATCCTGGCGCTTTTACTGCGCACACTTTTATTGCGCCTCTGATAAGGTTCAGTATTACTGCTGCAAGCGCCTCTCCTTCAAGATCGTCCGCTATTATGAGCAGTGGCTTTCCTTCCTGTGCCACTCTCTCGAGCAGTGGAACGAGCTGTTTCATTGTTGATATCTTTTTGTCGGTTACGAGTATGTATGGGTCTTCATACTCGCATACCATTTTTTCGTGGTCTGTTGCCATGTATGGTGAGATGAACCCTCTCTCGAATTGCATTCCTTCAACAACTTCAAGGGAGGTTTCCATGCTTTTGGCCTCTTCTACTGTGATTACTCCGCTTGTTCCGACTTTTTCCATCGCGTCTGCTATTAGCGCGCCTATGTATTCGTCGTTGTTTGCGGAGATGGTTGCAACTTGTTTTATTTTCTCCTTGCCTTCAACAGGAACGCTCTTTGATCTCAAGTGTTCTACTACTTTGTCTGTGGCTTTTTCTATTCCTCTTTTAACGTCCATTGGGTTTGCTCCTGCTGTTATGTTCTTGAGGCCTTCTGTTATGAGGGATTGGGCGAGCAGGGTTGCGGTTGTTGTGCCATCTCCTGCTTTGTCTTGAGTTTTGCTTGCAACTTCTTTGATGAGCTTTGCGCCCATGTTCTCAAACTTGTTCTTGAGCGATATTTCTTTGGCTATTGTAACGCCGTCGTTTGTAACCAAAGGCGAGCCGCTTCTGTCAAGCACGACGTTGCGCCCTTTTGGGCCGAGCGTTACTTTTACTGTGTTTGCTACTTTGTCTACTCCGCACAAAAGCGCGTGTCGCGCGTTTTCATTGAATGTGAGTTGTTTTGCCATTTTTAACCTCCTGTTCTTCAGTTTTTCAGTATTATTCCACTTTTGCAAGCACGTCTTTGAAGTCTACGATCACTACTTTCTCTCCGTCTATTTCGAACTCTTCGCTCGAATACCCTCCGTAGAGAACTTTGTCTCCTTGTTTTAGTGGAAGCTCTTTTCCATCTTTTGTGGTTCCCACTGCCAGGACTTCCCCTTCTTTTTTGAGCTCTTTTGCGCTCTCTGGAAGGTAGAGTCCTCCTTTTGTCTTCTCGACGCTTACGGGTTTTAAGAGTACGCGCTCTCCGAGTGGTTTGAGTTTCATATTATCCCTCCATTCCTTTGGTGTTCTGCTTTTGACAAGCACCTTATATAAAAAAATTGTGGAATTTGTTGATATAGTTTTTAATTAGTTGAAAACATTTCGATTTTTTGCGAAATATTTAAAAATCAATTTAACACATCTCTCTTTGTATGATACATCAGAAGATAATTCTGAGGAGTATGGACAAGCCCAGTGTAAAGGATACTGTTGAAGACATCAATTGGCTTTGTGATAGTTTTGGCTTCTCTACGGGAAGGGATATTGAAAGGTTTACCGCAAAAACGCTCATAACGCTACTTCGCAGGATTTCGCGCGAGGCGGGTGTTGCCTCAGAAGAGCTTGCAAGGGATTTGCACACGAGCCCTGCGCGGGTTAATTATCACGTTCGCTCCCTTATGGATTCTGGTTTTCTTGTTCGTGAACGCAGGAGGATATTCTTGAGGGCCGGCAGTATGAAAGCAGCTGTCGAGGAGGTTAGAAAGGATGCCAACAGGATTTTTGACGATCTCGCGCTCATAGCTCAGGAGATTGACAGTGCTATGGGCATAAAGCACAGGGAATAGAATTGAAAATAAAGGTAAAATAAAGTAAAGTTAGTATACGACCATCACGGTAACTCTTCTAACCCACTCGAATCGAACTTTCCAGGGGTCTGGCTGGGGATTGTTATCGCCTTTGAGGATTGCATACCAGCCTTCTTCGTCTTCCCCTATTTCTATGACTCTGTGGACTATTGAGTAGCCTGCAGGCGATTGGTAGCTAACTATGTCGCCGACGTGTATTTGCTCAGGCCTTGTTGGAAGTATTTGTATCAGATGGCTTCCAGCGTCGAACACAGGGTCCATTGAGTTGGTGTCTGCGAGTATTGCCCATTGAGGGTTGTTTACTCGTATGAACACTCCATCAGGCCTCATCTCGATCTGGCTCTCTTCTATCCAGTCTGCAGGAGAATCTCTCTCCACCGGGCCCTCGAGAGTCAACTCTTTTTGGGTTGGCTTTATTGCCTCTGACTTCTGGGTGCTCGATAGTTTTGCAGGGCTGAATGATAGCGCTCTGCTCGTTGCTGTGCTTGTCGAAAGATCGACGGAGTCTTTGGGCATTCCCGCAAGCGCGCCGATGCCAAGGCCCAGCGTGAATGTGGCAATGACCAATATTGCGTATAGGTATTTCATTATTACCACCTTTTAGTGGCTATTATTTCAGAACAGTATATAAATCTTTCGTTTTTCGCTACTTTTAAGTGGTTAATTTAAAAATAAGTTTGGTGTTTTAAAACCTCATAATCGAATCTTCTTGTAATCTTGTCAACAGCCTCCCTTTCTTCTGCTTCAAAATCAAACAAGGGCAGCTCTTCTTCTTCCACTTCCAGATGTGCTTGCAAATCTTCAGCCATCTCTTCTGCGCTCTCGTATCGCTCAGATATTCTTTTTCGTGTTGCTTTTGATATTATTTCTGAAAGTTCTGGTTTTACTCTTGAATTATGCTCTCTGATATTTGGAATTTCATCGGTCAATTGCTTTTGAACCACGAAAAGCGCTGGTCCTATGAATGGGGTGTTTCCAGATAAAAGAGTGTAAAGGGTTATTCCAAGGCTGTATATGTCTGATTGGGCACTTGGGCAGCCCATTATGTGTTCGGGGGCCGAAAAGTGAGGAGTTCCGGTATAATGCTCATAGGCCTTGTCCGTTTGTCCGCTTGATCCGAAATCTATCAGTTTTGAACTTTTTCCTTGCATTACTATGTTGCTTGGCTTTACATCGCCGTGGTATAGTCCTTTGCTGTGCACTTCTTCCAGCGCTTTGCAAATATCGTATCCTATTTTTGTGCATAATTGGGCAGGGAGTCGTGGTTTTTTAAGCGTGGTTTTGTAGAAGTTTAAGACGTTTTCAAGATCTGGCCCTTGAATGTACTCTGTAACTATAAATGGTAATTCGTCTTTAACTCCTGTATCTCTTAGCTTGACTATATTCGGGTGGGTGACTGTTTTTAGGACTTCTTTTTCTGTTATTATTGAGTCTATTGATGTTGGAACTTGGGAATTGATTTTTTTTGAAAGTTCAATGGAGGAAGTTGTAATTGGAACAAATCTTCTCTTGGACATCTTTATGACTACGTTTTCGTTTTCTTGGTCTTTTGCAAGATAAACACGGCCTTGTTTGCCCCTTTTGAGCTTGTCGACTTCAAAGTAACTTGCTAACTCTCCTCTGTAAAATCTACCACTCATAAGTGATTAAAAATTAACAAACCATTTTTAAAAACTTTCGACTTAAAAATTATAATTTGATATAAAAATGCCAAAAATCATTTATTAATTACTTATATGTGGCTTTTAATCCTTTAATTGTTGTCTGAGTGCTTATTTTTTCATTGCCTTTTGAATCAAAACATCCTGGAAAGTATACTTCTAGGCTGTCAAAATAGGCTTGTGATGATTTTCTTAAAGCCTCTGCCATCTCTTCTGCGCTCTCGTATCGCTCAGATACTTTTTTTCGTGTTGCTTTTGATATTATTTCTGCAAGATCGCAAGGAACTGCAGGGTTCTTTTCTCTGATATCGGGGGTATCTTCTTTAAGTTGCTTGCATACGACTCTGTAAGATCCTCCGATAAAGGGTGGCTCGCCTGCAAGAAGGGCGTACAAGGTCAGGCCTGCGCTGTATATGTCTGATGCCAGCTCTGGCTTTCGGTCTATTTGCTCTGGCGCGGCAAAGTGCGGTGTTCCCATAAAGCAACGCAAGGTCTTTCCAGGCACTCCGCTAAGGCCGAAGTCTATCAGTTTTATCTTTCCATCATTTGTCATCATTATGTTTCCTGGCTTCACATCTCCGTGGTATAGGTTGTGCTTGTGAACTTCTGCAAGAGCATCGCACAGCTCTGTTGCAATTTTAACGCACAGTTGGACTGGATAAGGCCTCTCTGAGGTTATAATGCGATCGAGGTCAAACCCTTCTATGTACTCAAGCACGTTGAATGGTTCGCTCTTGGCTTTTGAGACGTCTTTAAGTTCAACTATTGACGGATGTTTTACTGTTCTGAGTGCATCTTGTTCTTTTAGTATTGAGTCGAGAACATAGAATGCTCTTGAGGCACTCTCATCTTTGGAGTTGTTTGGAATCTTCAATAATCTCTGGTTTTTTAGAGTATCAACTGCGATGTATTTTTCTCCTTGCCCTCCTCGGTCTATTTTTTCGATGGGCGTGTATTGATCAACCTCTCCTTCAAACGTTTTTTCGATACTCATAGGTGGTAAAAATAAACAACAGTTTAAAAACATTTCTGTTTATTTTTAAACATTATCCTTTGTATGCATAACTATTATAAATAAATTGATCTGCAAAATCAGCGTATGGTCTCCTTTGATACTGCAGCATTCATTGCGCTCATTGGCGCTCTTGTTGTGGCAGTTCTTCTAAACCGTGAAAAATTGTCATTTAGCAGGCTTGGAATATTCTATGTGGCGATGTACAGGGGAAAGACTGGAATTGCACTGATGGATCGCCTTGCAAGGGAGTACCGCAGTTTTTGGAGGGCTGTGACTTGGCCTATGATAGTTGTAGGCTTTGCAGGTATGGCTCTTGTCGTATTTGATCTTGGAAGGTCTCTTGTTATGGTTCTCTCGGGCGCGAGCACTCCAAGCGTGGGAGTTGTTGCCCCATTCAAGGCAAAAGGCGTGTTTTACGTTCCTTTCTTTTACTGGATAATAAGCATCTTCGTGATTCTCATAATACACGAAGGTATGCACGGTGTTATGGCAAGGGTGTACAAGCTTCCTGTCAAAAATTCCGGCCTTATGGTTCTTGGCGTCCTTGTTCCTCTAATACCTGGCGCTTTCGTGGAGCCTGATGAGAAAAAGCTGACAAGGGCCAAGAGAAAGCACCAGCTTGCTGTCTATTCTGCAGGCCCTGTTGCAAACATAGTCACAGGGGTTTTTCTGATGGCTTTGTTGTCTTTTGCAATAACTCCTCTCACTGATTCCTTTTACTCAAAGGACGGAGTTGTGATAACGGGGCTTATGGATGGCAATCCTCCAGCAGAGCTTGCAGGACTCTCTGAAGGTGAGAAGATTACTATGATTAACGGAGTGAGCATATCGAGCACGAAAGAGTTCTCGCAAGCATTCAAGGGCGCGCATCCTGGAGATACGTTCAATCTTGTGACTTCAAGGGCGGTTTATGATGTGACTCTCGGGGAGAATCCTCAGAACAAGAGGGCTTGGCTTGGAGTGTATGTGGATCAGCCCTTGAGGGTAAAGAATTGGGCAGTATCGTCGGCTCTTTGGGTCAAGGATCTCATCTTCTGGCTTGCTTTGTTGAGCTTGGGAGTTGGCCTGTTCAATCTTGTGCCTTTAGGCCCTATCGATGGTGGCAGGATGTTTTTGACGGTGTTGGAGTCGATACATCCTAATAAGATGCAGGCTGCAAAGATATGGAAGTCTGTGAGCTTTTTAGTTCTTGGTGTTCTTTTGACTAACGTGGTTCTTGCTTTTCTGTGAATTTGCAAAGTTCAGAAAACTTTAAATAGTGTCACTTGTGAGTCGTAATTATGGTTAGAGGAGTTAAGGTAGCGATCTCGATTGCTTTTGCAGCAGCTCTGTCAGGCTGTCCTTCGATCAGAGAATCGTACGATCGAAGAAGTCCGCAGGATGAATCCTGGAAATTGAATTACCAGCCTTACGACAATCCCCGCTATGACCGCTACGAGATAGTCCCTCCCAAGTTCAGATGAGCATTGAGAAAATTTTAGAGGAATCGAGCACGCGCTCTGAGAGTTTTTCCAACTGGAAAAAGTCTGAGTATTGGGCAAGGAATTTTTGTGAAGACTACACTGATGTTTTTCTCGATATGTTCAAGGATCGTGCAACAGTCTATAGCGATGTTCTTTTCAGGGAAGATAGGGATATAGC
>RFLK01000070.1 GCA_003694525.1 Candidatus Woesearchaeota archaeon | reverse complement strand
GTTGTTGAATACTGCTTTAGCTGCACCAGAAGTCCTTCTCCTTTTGATTTTGCAAGTTCTGCGATGTACTTGTCAGAATTTTCGTCAACGCGCGGGTTTTCTATTTGGTTGTTGAATGGATTGTCTTTGGAAAATGGCTTTTTTAGGCTCTCTCCAGCCTTGTTTTTTGAATCGGAGTGATCGCTTTTCTCGTCAATTTCAGCGTTTTCTAATTCATCCTGTTCTTCTTTTTCAAGAGCGGGTTCATTAGGGCTTTCAGGTTGTTTTTGTGTGGTCTGATAGTTTGAATAGTCATCTGAGTTCATTCTTTTTTCCTGGCTTTTTTGAGCAGGCGCGCACGCGAATATGAGAAGAAGTATTGCAAACATTGAGATTATTGCTTTATTCATCCTGCAAAGGTTTTTGAGAATTGTATTAAAATTTTACGTTAGAGGGTTTGTTATGCTTTTTTTGATTTGCGCCAGCCGTATGCTATTCCTGCATCTTCTATTTCAAGTTCATACCCTCCAAGCATTCCTTTGCCAATGAAGACTGTTTTCTTTTCTGTTTGTTGTGGCCTTGAGTTTGTTCTGAACAGGAATATGTCTTTTTTTTCCGAGAGCCAGCAGTGTGCTTTGAAAAACTTCTCAGGGTCTGCTTTTATTAGTGCGTAGACTGTCTCACTATGTTCACTCTCAGACAGCCAAGAGTTTGGTCCGACAAGGTTTGAGCTGTGGACTGCCTTGTCTTCCTCGGTGTTCTCTCTCTGTTCGTTCCACTCATATATTATTGTGTCAGGAGGGTTTTGTCCGAATATTATTGCAGTTCCGGTCAATATCCATTTGTGTTTTCCAAGGTTTTTGCGGATGCTCTCTATTCTTTCTCTTTGTGTTCTGAGCGGGCTTTTCCTGTTTTTGTAAAGTTGTATTATTATGTTGGCGAGTCTTGGCGCGCTGGGCAGGCTCTGATTGCATATTGCAAGCTCTGGAATTATTTCTTCTTGAGATACGTAATCTTCTCTTACCGGCTCTTTTGTCAGCTCTTCAATGCAGGTCTCATTCTGAAATCTTGAATTGTGAAATCTCCAAATGCCTCTCTTACTTGCATCTTCTATGTAGAATCCTTTGCTCTCAGGAATCAAGGTTGTATACACTTCCTCGCAGGTTTTTGTGAATTTTAAGGATAGTGCTCTCTCAAGAGAGTCTAATGCGCTATCTCGTCTCCTGTTATGATGTTCAGATAAAGCGTTTACAAGAAGTTTGTTCTGTTTTGAAGGCTTGCTCTTCAATCTTTCAACCATATATGCTAAATGATCGATCAATAAACTGCTTTGTTTCCATCTAAGCTCTAATTCTCTGAGCTTGCCGTCTGCCATAGAAAGCACCAGTAGTCAAGAATTTATAAATGTTCACTCCATAATATATCTTAAAAAGGTTGTTTTTGTTTCGCACAATTTTGCTTCTTATTCTTTGGTGATGCTCCACTTGCCAGCGCCGAGCAATGCTATGCTAATTCCTGCGAGCATCAGGCCCGCATCCCTTATTGCTATCTCATTATATCCCGTAGTTAATATTATGCTTATCAAAAAGATTGATGCTATGCTTGCAATATGTCGTGCGTAAATTCCTAAAGCAATCATCGCTCCAAGCGCTGTTTCGAATGCTCCAATAGCAAATATCAGCAATTTATCATTGACGGGCGATATCCGGATAAGCCATTCTGGAAGCCAGCCCGACCAGGCGCTCTGGTTTAAGAACTTGTCAATTCCGAACCACAAGAAGACCACTCCAAGTGCCAGTCTCAATGTTAACAGTCCTGTAGCTTGTTTGTCAATTTTCATTTTCGACGTCTCTCACTATTAGTTTTCCTCGCATTGACCCGTGGCCTCTTCCGCAAGGGATGCTACAGTACCACTCAAACTCTCCAGCCTTGTCAGCAATAAATTCCGCCCTAACAGAATCTTCTCCCGTCAACTTCATATTAACCCCGAAATCGGGAAGGGCAAGCCCGTGAGGAACATCAGAGGTATGCGCGTTTATCACAACCTTATCTCCAAGGTTCACTTCTATGGTGTCAGGCTCGTATCCGAATTGAAACGCCCTTATGTTGAATTTTTTGACCTCGCCACTCCAAGCAACACTTTTGGCTTCTTTTTGACTTGAACAGGAAACCAGTGCAAGCAGCAAAACCGCGATTATGCAAGATATTGTTATTTTTTTCATCACATCACCTCAAATATTTCGATTTTTATTCTTTGCTGGTCTAAAGTTTACTTAATGAGATGCATAACTTTCTTTATTTTTTTAGAAAACTATATAAATAAGCTATTTAAATAACGATACTATTGTAAGTACTGAATATACAACAGGTTTTAAGCCAGACAAGGTTTGATGAACAATAATATGTTACAATCAAAAAAGGTGAGTTCAAAGGTGAGTCCAGCAGAATCTTTAGACGAAATAGTCAACACTTCTTTCGCTTATGTAACGCCGCCTTCAGAAGAGAATCCGTTTGGTCGCTCTTACAAGATTAACATCTCTTTAGAAGACGACATAGTTGAGATTCCTCTGGAGCGCAACCACGCCCCATATTTGCCGTCTAAACAGCCTGGTTTTGCGTACACGTTCACTGTTCCCAATAAGAGAGTTGTTCTTGTCTCGAAAAAAAAGATCGAGGACGATCATCCGATCTTGAAAAACTATGAGCATGCAGACTCAATAATTCAACCGCTTCCGATATGCAAAGCCGAGCCAAAGTATCACGAGGTTCTTCAGAGGACTATAAGTAGCATAACTCGCATTGCGCGCATTAAGGAAACTCGCAGCAAGCAACATACTCGCAGGTTCAGAAGGCTTGCTCTAACAGATGAACTGACTAAACTTCCTAATTTGCGTTCGTTCAGGCAGGAGATTGTTCCCTGGATGAAGCGGGCAGCAAGAGAGCAGGGAAACTTTTACGTTCTCTTTGTTGATGCAAAAGAGTTTGGAAAGTTCAACAAATTGTACGATTGGAATACTGGAAGCGCTGCAATAGTGGGTCTTGGCAAGTCCTTAAGAAAAGGTTTGCGCGCATCAGACTATGTTTGCCGTTATGGTGGTGACGAGTTCGTAGCTCTTGTAAAGAGTGATGATATTGAAAGGGTGTGCGATAGAATTCAAGAAATGGTGGGAACTGTTCGCATAGACAATCCAATATACACTCATGCCGAAGATCAGGGCCTTGTTGACAGGTTCTTTGAGGAGTCTGATAGGTATCTTAGAATAGGGGTTGACTTAGGATATTCTTTGATAAGTCCTGCGCTTAGGGAAAATGGCGCTGAATTGCGGGAAATGAATGATAGCGTCTACGTACGCATTTTTGATGATTATCTGCGCAAGGCCGAAGAGATGGCAAAGGCTCATAAAAAGGTTTCAATAAATCCCAGTGCTGAGACTCACAGGAGAACTCTTGCATACCGCGAGCATAATTTTATATAAATTCATTCTTAGATGACTTCTTCATGGTAAAAGATCCAGTATGCGGTATGGAAGTCAATCCAATAACTGCACGGGCTTCTTTGGAAAAGAACGATACAAGGTACTATTTCTGCAGCAATGATTGCAAGGAAAAGTTCGAAAACACTGGCGAGAAGGTGCAGATACCTATTGCAGATATGCATTGCGCAAGTTGTGTTGTGAAGATTGAAAAAGAGCTCAAGAAAGTTCCTGGAGTTATCAGTGCAAGCGTTAATTTTGCCTCTGGCAATGCGAGCGTTGAGTACGATCCTAAGCTTGTTGATGTTTCTTTGTTGGAGTCTGCAATAAAGAGAGCTGGCTATGGTGTGAAAGGTCAGAAAGGCGCGGGCAAGGTTGAATTATTGGTCGATGGAATGGACAGTCAGCATTGCGCATCGATTGTTGAAAAGTCTTTGAAGAGAGTGCAGGGGGTCTCTGCTGTAAAAGTGAATCTTGCAACAAAGCGCGCAAGGGTATCATTTGATCCTAAGATCGCATCTCCTTCCGATCTTGTAGCCGCTATTAAGAAGGCTGGTTATGATGCTTCAATTGATGGGACTTCTCAGAAGAGTGAAGCGAGGCATTGGCTTTGGAGGGTTTTGCTCTCCGGTCTTTGTTCTGTTCCTTTGCTGTATCTCACGATGGGTGAGATGGCTGGACTCTCTGTGCCTGCACTTTCTGCTCAAACTGCATCTTTGATACAATTGATTCTTGCAACAATTGTTGTCATTTTTGGTTTTGAGTTTTACGTGCGCGGAACAAAAGCTCTGCTTAATTTGACTCCCAATATGGATACTTTAATTGGCATTGGAACTGCAGTAGCGTATCTTTACGGGGTTTTTATCACTGTTATGCTCTGGCTTGGAAAGCCGGGCTATTCTGTCGATATGTTGTATTTTGAGACAACAGCTCTTATCTTGTTTTTCATTATGCTTGGAAAGCTCCTCGAGTCTATTGCAAAAGGCAAGGCAAGCGAAGCAATCAGAAAGCTGTTGAAGCTTCAGCCTTCAAAGGCAACAGTCATCAGGTCTGGAAAAGAATTGACAGTTCCAGTGGAAGAGGTTGTTCCCGGCGATAAGGTCATAGTAAAGCCTGGAGAGAGGATCCCTGTAGACGGTATTGTAATCGAGGGCGGATCAAGTGTTGATGAGAGTACGATAACAGGAGAGAGTATTCCTGTTGAGAAGAGCGCAGGCTCGCAGGTTGTCGGGGGTACTGTAAACCTTACAGGATCTTTTACGTTCAAGGCAACTCGTGTTGGAAAGGATACTGTTCTATCTCACATAGTTAAGCTTGTTGAGGAAGCTCAGGCATCAAAGCCTCCCATTCAGAGACTTGCAGATAAGGTTGCATTTTATGTTGTTCCTGCAGTGATTCTGGTGGCTATTTCAAGCTTTGGAACCTGGTATTTTCTCGGAACATCTCAAATGGCTTTTCAGGCATTCATTTCAGTTCTGATAATTGCCTGCCCTTGCGCAATAGGCCTTGCAACGCCTACCGCAGTTATGGTTGGAACTGGAAAAGCTGCAGAAAATGGCATTCTTGTAAGGAATGCTGCTGCATTGCAGCGTGCCTGTGAGCTTGATGTTATTGTTTTTGACAAGACTGGTACTCTGACATCAGGAAAGCCCGAGGTCACTGACGTAGTCCCGTTTGATAATTTTAAGGCTGATGCTGTGCTCTCAATTGCAGCTTCCCTGGAGAAGAAAAGTGAGCATCCTCTCGCTCAGGCGATCGTTAACGCTGCTGTCAAGAGAAAAGTAAAAATTTCCAAGGTTGCAGGCTTTGAGTCTATAACTGGCAAGGGCGTGCGGGCTAAAATTGGTGGCAAGGTTTATTATTTGGGAAACCGTGCTATGATGGAAGATTACGATTTCTCAAAAGAAGATGATATAATCTCTCAGCTTGAGGATGCGGGAAAAACTGTCGTGATTTTGGCATCTGATGATAAGCTTATGGGCGCAATAGGTGTTAGGGATGAGCTCAAGCCTTTTGCAAAGGAGGCTATCGACGAGTTGAAGAAGAGAGGTTTGAAGGTTATGTTAATGACTGGGGATAATGAGCGCACAGGCCACGCGATTGCAAGAGAAGCAGGGATTGATGATGTTCTTGCAAAAGTGCTCCCTGAAGACAAGGCAAGAAGAGTCAAGGAGCTTCAGGACAAGGGGTTGAAAGTTGCAATGGTTGGGGATGGAATCAACGATGCTCCTGCTCTCGTCCAGGCGGATGTTGGGATTGCGATAGGCTCTGGAACTGACATTGCAATTGAGTCAGGCGATATAGTTCTTGTCAAAAGTGATCTGAGAGATGTTGTAACTGCCATAGCTCTTAGTGCAAGAACTATGCGGAAGATCAAACAGAATTTGTTCTGGGCTTTTGCATATAATATGATTCTCATTCCTGTTGCAGCAGGCGTGCTGTATCCACTGACAGGAACGCTTTTGAATCCTGCTCTTGCAGGTATTGCAATGGCTGCAAGCAGTGTTAGCGTTGTTACAAATAGTCTTATTTTGAGAATGTTCAGGCCTCCTTCTTTCAGTG
Source organism: Candidatus Woesearchaeota archaeon (assembly GCA_003694525.1). Lineage (GTDB taxonomy): Archaea > Nanobdellota > Nanobdellia > Woesearchaeales > ARS49 > J152. Next base: position 2,893 of record RFLK01000070.1, on the reverse strand, counting down.
AAGTTCCAAGGCCTTGAACTCATATGATGCCTATATGATATGTGCTCGACTATCATAATCTTTTTATACGCCTCATTTTCTCCTCCAGAATGGTGAACCATATGTTTTGGCCGATAATAATCATTACAATTGCAGCAGTTATCTTTCAAGAGCGCGAGCGTTTTACGCGCCCAAGCGTGAAGGGTCTTTTGCACCCTGCAATATTCGTATTGGTGGCTTCTGCATTGTTATACGCAATTTTTGCTCTCCTTGGAGAGCCTCAAAGGGGCTACATTATGTTTCTCTCTGCAATTTTCGGAGGGGTTGCAGCCCTTGCATCACTCATAGTTAAGAGCTCTCTCAAATCAGATCTTGGATCGAGGGTTTTGACTGTTTGTCTTTCCCTTGGCGCTCTTGCACTCTCTGCGCATTTTTTTGCATTCTGGAATCCAATAACTGATGTCCCATTTTTATTGACAGGTTTTGCTGCAAGCGCGTCTCTTCTTGCCTTGTATTATAGGAAAAAATATGACTTGTTTGCTCTATCTTCTTTGGGCTTTGTTTCTGCGATGATGGTTGTTCGCAATATCGACGTTCTTTTGATAGGCGTCTTTGGCGCTCTTGCAGCCATAATCGCAAGACATTTGTGCAAGTCTGACTGGTCAAGGCAAACGCTTGTTGCGCACGCGCTGATAGGCGTCGGTGCCTTTCTCGCAGCGCATTCATTGGGAGTTTTGTCTGTGTTCTCCGCAGGACTTGTCGGGGCTCTTGCAAGCCTTGTTCTGCTTCCCCTATCACGGTTCTATACTCACAAGAAATACAGGCCTGTGAAGAGCATTGCGCGAGGATCAGGGCTTGCAAGCGTTTTGGAAGCGTCGCTTGTTCCCGTTTTGATCTTGTGCGGCGCTCTTTTGCTCGCGTATGCTGTTGGGGATGGCTATTATGGTGTTGCAATTGCAGGCTCTGTGCTCTTGTCTCTTGCATCTTTGACGTTGAGGGAGAGGTCTGCTGTAAGTGATGCGTATTCTATTTTGCAGTCATCAGCTGTTCTGATAATGGCTCTTTTGGCTTATCACGATCTTATGGGTTTGATTGTCGGCAATGCTGCTCGCATTGTCAATCTTGTGAAGGTTGAGGTTCTTGTTGGCTTGTTTGCAGGGGCTGTTCTTGTATTGCTCTCTGCAATTGTGTCCACTCTTTCAAGCAGGTCTGTTTCTCTTATTTTGACTGATGTTATAGGCACTCTTATTGCTTTGTTCTTATTGAAAGGAGAGGCTGCTGCGGCTTTGATTGTTGGGGTTGTGTTCGTGGCAACTCCTCTTGCGTGGATTTTGAGCGTCGGATCTGCTGCTTGGTCTGAAGCCACTGGAGAGGATAAGAGAATAGAGCACTCAATTATGTCAAGCGCGCTTGTTTTTGTAGCGCTTGCTCTTGCAATAGGTCCTTTGCTTGTATGATTTGCAGTTCAGATATTTTTTAATACTCTGCTTGTTGCATAACTGTTATGAGGGCGCTTGATTTCAAGGTATATTCTCCTTGTGAGCTTATTGCAATGCTTGACGTTTTGTCCGAGCGTGTTGCAAGAGGCAATAGTCCTGCAACGCTTATTATTGGGCAGTGGAGTCCTCGCGTATTAACTCTTCCCCCTTATCAGAGCATATCTGATGTTAATCTTGCAGAGTGCAAGAGGCAGGGGGTTCCTGTCGTTTTTGCTCCTTGCGGAAGGGCTTTTTTGAATACTGAGCGCGAGTTGTATTTTGCGCTCATAGCGCCCAGGGATTCGAGTATTGACATAATACGGGATTATCGTTTTGTTGAAGATAGGATAGTGAGTGCTTTCAAGAGTATTGGGGTTCCGGCATACGCGTCTTACAGGAGAGGGGAAGATGGCCGTTTGTACGGGCATGACATAAAAGCGGAAGGATCGTGCTCTTCATATTTTGAGAATCTTTTGTGCGCGCTGGCAGCGAGAGATTGCAAGGGTGCTTTTTTGCGTCACGGTGCCATCTTTTACGAGCCGTACACTCTCTCAGATGTTGAGCAGATGCTCAGTCTGATGAACGTTCCTGACAGTGTCGATCGTAAGGATGCCTCTGCCAGAATATTGCGTTTTGCGTCAGCTCTTACAAAGTATACTGATGCGTCAATGGAGGATGTTGGAAGGGCTATAATTGATTCATTTGAGGCGTCTTCTGAGAGTCTTTTGGCCGATGAGCGCAAGGAGGTGGAAAAAAGGGCAGCTATGCTTGCCTCTGATATGAGTCGCCCCGAATATTATTCTCAAAATGGCGCTTCCCGCTCAAGAGGGCTATGCCTTTACAATTGGGGTGAATCGTACAATTATCGTGAACTGAAAGGATGATTTGTAATTGCAGTCCATCAATAGATTTAAAAAAAGAGCCTTGGTTTTGTGGTGTGGGGGCGCGTAGCTCAGCCTGGTAGAGCACCACGTTCGCAACGTGGGGGCCTCGGGTTCGAATCCCGACGCGTCCACTTTGATTCCATCTTTTATTTGCTCTTGCTAACTCCCCATCTCGGGCAAAGTTTTGCTATTGGACATTTGCTGCATTCGGGAATTGGCGCTTTGCACACTGCTCTTCCGTGAGCTTTTAGCAGCCAGGGAGTTTGTTTCCACCACTTTTTAGGTATTAGATTTTTCAGATCGTCTTCTATTTTGTTTGGTTGTTTGTTTTTTGTCCATCCAAGTCTGTAGGATACTCTTTTCACGTGCGTATCTACTGGAATTCCTGGAACTATTCCAAATGCATTCACCATTATGACTACTGCTGTTTTTCTTCCTACTCCCTTGAGCTTTTGAAGCTCGTTAACGTCTTTTGGAACTTTTCCTCCGTAATTGTTCACTATTTTTTTGGCCGCTTCTATTATCCATTTTGCTTTTTGTTGCGCATATGAT
>RFLK01000009.1 GCA_003694525.1 Candidatus Woesearchaeota archaeon | reverse complement strand
CTAATACCCCTGTTTGTAACGAACATACTTGAAGGAAAAAAAGTACCCTTATACGGCGATGGAAAAAACGTTCGCGACTGGATATACGTAGAAGACCACTGCGATGCAATAGACCTTATACTAAAAGAAGGAGCAGAAGGCGAAATATACAACATAGCAGGAGGAGCCGAGCTTGAGAACATAGAAATAACAAGAAAAATACTCTCAAAACTCAACTGCGATGAGAGCACGATAGAGTATGTAAAAGACAGACCAGGGCACGATCGACGATATGCTCTTGACGACTCAAAACTGAGGGCTCTTGGCTGGAAGCCAAATCACACATTCGAAGAAGGCATTGAAAAAACAATAAACTGGTACAAGGAAAACCAAGACTGGTGGAAAAAACTGAAAAAATAAAACCGCTTGTTTTCTTAACATAAGATAAAGAAGGATATTTGAGGGATTGAATCAGGAAGAATAGCCCTGGGCGGATTCGAACCGCCGTCCCCGGATCCAGAGTCCGGTATACTTGGCCACTATACTACAGGGCTTTGAGATTCGAAAGGAAATGTTTCTTTTTTAAAGGTTGCGCAACAAGGAATCAAAGAAGCAGGGTTCGCACTAGGACAAAAGCCAGAGCAAACCCTATTACAAGACCGACTATAACATCACTCGTGTGATGACGCTTTGCAAAAACCCTTGCCCAAGCAGTACAAACAGCACATAGGAACAGGACTGCAGAGATGAGAAGGTTATCAAAGTAAAAAGCAAGCAATGAGGATAAAAGCGCTGCTCGCGTTGCGTGCAGACTTGGAAAAGAGGATGCAGACAGCCTTGTCAGAAATGAATTGAAACCAGTCCCGTCCGGGCGAGACCGAAACCATATAGAGCGGATTGCAACCGTTATTGCAAACGCGATGAGAAGGCCTGCAAGAAGAATTGCAGCAAACTTGAAATTACCGAGAGCCCAGAATACAAAAATCACCAACACGAAAGCAGGCAAGCCACCGAACGCCTTAACATCCTCGACTAATTCCTTGAAAAGCATAAGATGAATTTTTCAATGCGTGTTTAAAAGATTTTGCTCAAAAGCTGAATAGCCCCGTCCGGATTCGAACCGGAGTCTCCAGGTCCAAAGCCTGGCATACTTGGCCACTATACTACGGGGCTGTATTATGTGAGAGTCAAGAAACCTCTTATAAAAGTTACGCTCGCCAGCTGTTTATCGCATCCTCTTCAACAAAATGCAAATTTCCAGGAACAATCAAAGCTTGAGGTGGAGGGCCAAAATCGGCGTCTGAGACTTCTAGGACAGTCCCTGAGACTATCTTCTGAGACTCCCATCCAAGTCTTGCAACACCAATGCATAAATCCTCAGGCAGGAATATTCCCTTGTTGTGCTTTCTCTCAACCTTTCTGACAAGCTCAATTGCCTCATTAACGGACATAAACTTGTCTGACTTGGGATCCAAGTCCAACAGCATAAGAGTGTGAGCCCCTATGGACTTATTTTGAGCCAAGATGTCATAAAAGTTTTCGGGCTCAAAACCTTCCTGAGGAAAAGGAATGCTCGTTGTCTTCCCGAACTTGTAAACTTGCAAACCAGTGGCTCCGATCGCACTCATAACAGAAGCGTTATGAACTACTCTTGTATCAATTCCAAGTTCCCTTGCCCTGGTTAGAATATCCCAGTGAGTTGTTGCACACAAGGGATCGCCTATTATCAGCAATGCAACATCTTCTTTTCCAGCTCTTTTGAGAAGCTCATCTGCCGATTCTACAAACTCCCTGCCGACAACCTCAACAGGCAATCCGTATAATTTCTTCAAATCTTCCACAGGGCAAGAAAGCCTGGAAGTGTACCCCTCAAGATAGACCTTGCTACAAGACTTTATCGCTTCAAGCCCCCTTAAAGAAACATCCTTCGAGTCGAAAAGTCCCAATCCTATCAAGTACAGCATAAGCGCTCTTCAGAATGCGCTCTTTTAAGCCTTTTGGTAAATCGAGAATAAAAAATAGAAAGAAAGCCCCTCAAAAGAGGGGCCTCTTTCTTATGGTTGGGGGTGGTTGAAAGAAACAAAAAAATCAATGGATGATCTCAATTCCGAGCTCATCGTTCACTTGGCCTGATGATAAAGTGCGCCTTGAAGGAGTCTCGCTTCCAACAATCGCAGAGCTCTTAACGCCAGTTATTATAGTCATAACAACGAGCTTTCCCTTCATATCCTCGGATACGCGCGCTCCCCAGATCACATTCGCATCCTCGTCAAGAGATTCTGTTACTAGCTCTCCGACACGGCTGATCTCCTCAAGAGTCATATCAGGGCCTCCGCAAACTTGTATCAAAGCCCCTGTTGCGCCAGTGTAGTCTATGTCGAGAAGAGGGTTTTGAAGCGCGCCATTGCAAGCCTCTTCCACCCTGTTTGTAGTATCCGAGCTTCCAACACCTATTGCAGCAACTCCGCCATTGGTCATAATCGCCTTGACATCTGCAAAGTCCAAATTGACAAGGCTCGGAACTGCGATAGTCTCAACAATTCCCTTGATCATAGTCGAGACTAGCTCGTTTGCAACAGCAAAAGCCTGCTGGATGGGAAGATTTCCTGCAATCTGCACTAAGCGATTATTGTCGATAACTATCACAGTATCTGCTGCCTTTCTTAGCTGCTCAAGCCCGTACTCTGCCTTCTCTATTCGAGCACGCTCTATGCTGAAAGGCATTGTAACAGTCCCAATCACTATCGCCCCCATATCCTTGCACAATTGAGCAACTACTGGTGCAGAGCCAGTGCCTGTTCCGCCACCCATTCCTGCGCATACGAAAACCATATCAGAATCCTTGAGCGCTGCTTTGAGCTCGTTTATAGATTCTTGAGCGGCCTCTGCTCCTTTTTGAGGGAAACCTCCGCAGCCAAGGCCTCTTGTAGAGTCCTTTCCTATTATGAACTTCTTATCAGCTTCTGTAATCTTGAGATGTTGCTGGTCGGTATTTACTGCAAGTATCTCGGCACCCTTGACTCCTCTCTTGTAAAGCCAAGTTACCATGTTGTTTCCGGCACCACCGCAACCGATAACTTTTATGTTTGCATTGCCTACTGAAAGGCCTCCGGTTGTCATTTCACTGGCGTTTTTGTTTGCATTTGCGATCAACAGGTCCATTTCTGTTCCCCCCTTTTGTTTTTGTCCCTTCTGAGTGCTTGAAAAAAAATAAATAGTCGAAGGGCTAACTCTACTTCAGAACGTGTTGTTATCAAACGCCAAATGATAATAACACTAGGTAAGAACGCCAAACTTGCCAAAGTTGATCAGTGAGATTGAAACGTCCGCCAAAACGTTTCACCGCTCGCAACATTCGCCAAAATGTT
>RFLK01000008.1 GCA_003694525.1 Candidatus Woesearchaeota archaeon | reverse complement strand
GAGAAGGATCCTATTATGTTGTTTGATATTGCTTTTGTTGCAGTTCTTGCAGTAGGAAGGTTTCCTCTAATCTCAATTCCATAAACCCCTCCGCTTGTCGTGTTTATCACATTTCCTATTATTGTCATTGTTCTGTCTTTCAGTGATGCGCTCGAGACAGAGTTGTCTACCCTTATTCCGTATTGCGCTCCTTTTATTGACAGCCCTTCTATTATTCCTGTCGCATTATTAAGATCAACTCCTCTAACGCTGGTTTGCCCGTTCGCGTCTATTTCAAAGTTCTTTAGAGTTACTTGTTCTGCTTGCGCGCTATCATCCTGTATCACGTTTATGCTTCCTGTGGTTGCTTTTAGTATTGTTCCGTGGCCTGATCCTTGCAAGGTTATGTTGTCTTTCAGGGTTATTGGAGAGCTTATCGTGTATATTCCGCGCTGGAGAACGACTATTCCTCCGTTTGGCAGGGAGTCTATGGCGTTTTGTATGTCTGTGCTCGTGCCGGGCGCAACGTATGTTATTGTATTTCCAATTGAAAGGTTGCTTGTTATGTTTAGAGTGGTTCCTGTTGGAAAGTTGTATGTTCCGTTGTTGAACGTGCCTGGTGCGAGCTCGCTAAGGGAGTGTCCGAATATTGTGGGGTCTGCTGTTCCGAACGCTCTTACTACAACGATTGCAAGTGCAAGAACTAAGGCAAAAGTTGCTATTTTTTTAACCAACCCCTTTTTCATCAGTCACCCCTTGCTATGTGCGAGCTATTTTTATTTAAAAAGTTTTCTTCTCGCAATTCTGCTCTAAATGCATCACGTCCGGGTTATGAATTAACATATGCCATAGTTTATATAGTTCTTGTGTTTTGTGTCTCTTATGAGTGAATCCTATTCTGTTTCAAAAGAGGGCTCAAAAATAGATGGCAAGCTTGTGAGGATAGATTCTCTTGACAGGGTAGTTTTGGAATGTGATAGGGCGCGGTTTATTGAGGTGAAGTCTGGTTGCGTCACTGTTGTTGGCAAGAGTGATAATCCTCCTTGTTATTCTTTTGCTTGCTTGAGGGATGGTGAGAGATATATTTTGAGCCCTAATACTCTTTATAGGATAAGCGCTTTGACTGATAGTGAGATTTTTGAGTTTTATTAGCTCTCAGGATCACAATGGTGTTGTGTGGATTGTCAATCCTTGCACTGTGAATTCCACCATTATGAAGAGTGCGTACATCATAAGGAGCACTATTCCTTCTTTCCAGGTTATTTGGTTGTAGCTCTCGCACATTACTGCAAACAACAGGCATACTGTCAGCATAAAGAATGAGCTTATGTAGAACAGTTTTCCCGGAGAGAATGGGCTTATCAGCGCCACAGTCGCAAGTATTAAGGTGCTGTTTACAACTAAAGAGCCTATGAGGTCTCCCATTGCTATATCATCCCTTCTTGCAAGCGCTGCCCTTGCCTCAAATGCAAGCTCTGGCAGGGATGTGCCTATTGCTATGAAGAACAAGCCGACGAACAATACTGGAAGTGCAAGCTCTCCTGCAAGCGTGATTCCCGATTGGACTACAAAGTCTGCAGATAGCATAAGCACTGCTATTGTCACTGGTATTATTCCTGCAGCTGAGACAAGCTCCCATTTTGAGTAGTGGTTGTTGAGCGGTTTTTCGTGGTCCTTGTGCTTGTATAATGCGTAAGTGTGGACGCATAATATTGCGAGAAGCACTATAGCATCTATTCTCGAAAGGCCGTCCCCTATGTATGTTAGCGCTGTTGCAATTCCTACTATTGCAACCATCGCGTACGCGTTCTTTCTGACAAGCGGTGTTGTCCTGAATCCTTTTGACAAGAGCGCTGTTATTCCTGCAACGAGCGTCACGTCCGCAACGTTCGATCCTATTATGTTTCCAAGTGCAAGGGCGGGGCTTCCCATCATTGCAGATCTTATTCCTACGAGAAGCTCTGGCAGGGATGTTGAAAAAGCCATTATTATGAATGATAACATAAACCCTGATATGTTCAGAAATCCGCCTACCCTGACAAGGCTTCTGACGAGCAGGCTTCCTGAGAATACCAGCAGCGAGCAGCTGATTGCAAATATCGCGAGTTGTTGCAACAACATATTTTTCTAAAGTGCTGTTTTGGTTTTAAATATTGCTCATTGCTCTGAGAAAACAGCGTTTAAAAAGTATCTACTTTGAAGATGTAACGCTCATTTTTTATTTTTGTTGCAACTATTCGCTCTTATGAGAAAAAAGCTTTCTTCAAAGGTCGAGTTTGCAATACAATACCAAGCTGTCAGCTTCATAGCGCAGGTTTTCTATCTCGCAGGTTTGACGCTTCTCCTGCCTATGTGGCCTATTATTTTCACTCCGGAACTTTTCAGGCAAGTTCAGACCGTCTTCCTTCTGGCTTGCGCTCTCATTGTTGCAAGTTTTCTTGTTGTTTTCTGGTTTACCGGAAGCAAGAAGAAGGCATCCTTTACTTTAGGGATGATAACTCTCGTCCCGGGCATTGCTGCTTTTATTTTCTCAGTCTTTGGAAAGATTGCTGCTGTTATTTTCTCAGTCTTTGGAAAGGATTGGCTATTATCAAAGATGACTCTCGTCTCTCCTTTCATTCAAGCGTGGATTGAAAAGGCAGTTCCTAATTCCTGGTTTGTCTCAGGAATTTACATTATCTTGGGCACGGCTCTTGTCTGGTACAGCCAAAACTGAGTTTATGGCTTCTCTCAAGTCGTCTATTCCTTTGCCTTCAAGAGCTGAGACTGCAATTGAGTGTTTTCTTTTTCCTCCAACATCCGATTTGTTTGATACTGTGAGTATGGGTGCTTTGAACTCCCTTTTTATTTCATTTAGCAGTTTTTGCTGTTCTTGCATAGTATACCCGCAACTCTCGCTCGGGTCAAATACGAATATTATCAGGTCTGCAAGGTGTTTTAATGCCAGTATTGCTTGTTTTTCTATGGGGTTTCTTTTGTGAAGAGGCCTGTCCAAAAGGCCGGGAGTGTCCACGTATTGCCTTCCTGCATCGTCATAACCTACGTTAAGCTCTTTTGTTGTGAAAGGATAATGCGCAATTTGGGGCTTTGAGCTTGTAAGTCTTGCCAAGAGCGTGCTTTTGCCCACGTTTGGCGCTCCTGCAAGAACTATTGTTTTCTTTTTGGTCTTGAGCGCGGGGAACCTTTTCAGTATCTTTCGCGCTTGTTCCAAGAATGCAAGGTTTTTGCTCACCTGTTTTAGTATTGAGCTCACGCGCCCGGTAAATGCTCTGCGGGCTTTTATGAGATCCTCGTTTGTTCTCGCGCCCTTTATTTTTCTCAGGGCTTCTCTTTTCATTTGCAAAACGCGTCTTTTTGCCCAGAGCAAGGATCCGAGGCTTTTTTTCAAGTTGTCAACGTCTATCACGCTTCTTGTAAGTGCTTGATAGAAAGGGTCCAACTGGTCAAAGTTGGGGTATTTTTTCACTATGTTTTCAAGGTTTTTTGAAAGGCTTTTTGTGACGGATTCGACTCTTGCAATCTCTGCTTTTCGGCTTTTTTCAAGTCTTGTTTTCGCGCGTGACTGGCTTTTCGATGCGCTGGCCGCTTTTGAGCCATTTTTAAAGGCTTGATCTAAGTAATTCTGATAATTCTCTATATGGATTAGGCCTTGGAAGTTCATAAAAATTCATTGTTCAGCAGTATTTTTAAATATCACTGAAACCAAAAAATCAAAACATTTATAAAGCATACTAACCGGACAGTGACAAAGTCATATTATGATTGGTGTGCTATGATAATAGATGTCTATATGCGTTCAGGCCCTTCAGGCTCAAACCCTGGAGGAAAAGGCAACATTCACATAACTCACGAGAACATACCTTCATACATCAAATATTGCAATAGCACCTCTCTTGGAAGGGAAAGCCCGCTAATTCCAGACAACCAGCCAGTATATGAAGCTTTAACTTTTGCTCTTGCTCGCGAGCTCGGACTCTCAACTCCCGAAGATGCCCTTTTGCATAACGATGATGAAACTCAATTGAATTTCACCTACCTTCCAGGTTTTAAGGGCAAAGCGTTTGATATGGTTCCTTTTTATTTCTCATCAAGGTTGATAGAAGGCAATGAGAGCAAGGATCAAGCGTCAGCAATAGGTCTTCTTGCGCGCGATAAGGTTTACAGGGATCTTTTGAACCTTGCGGATGTTTCAGGACGCCGTCAGAACGTTTTCATTCCTGAAGGGTCCCAGAATATAATCTATTTGGACCTTGGATGCTCTTTTGTTGATGCTCAGCATGGAAGGCTGTCTCAAAGGAACTCTATCAAAAAGCTCAAGGTTGAGAAAAAATCCGTTAAAAAATCCAGAAAACGATTGGATAAAATGGCAATTGAAACGCCATCCCACCGGCTTGTCAGTCTGGGAAGGCTTGTTGAGGAGTTACCGAAAACTGAGCTCCGAGTTCACGGACAGGGCTATAAGACTCTGGATGATCTCATCTCTCAAAGAGAGATCAATTACATCCAGAGCGTGTACGCCTTGCATTTTGCGCGAGAGGCGCAGAGGTACTCTTCAGATCCAAGATTCAGGAGGCGAGCAGCGTGAGTTTGGAAGATATTGCGTTCAAGCTTTTGAAAGATTTGGGTATAAAGCGCGAGCAGGTTGAAATCATCGGCACAATTTTCAGTTTAAAGGAAACCCTTGCAGAGCATATAGATGTAACCCCTGAACTCATATCTTGCAAGGGAGAGAGTTTTGCGCGCATAACTGTTGATGTCTATCTCAATTCTGGATTTGCTAACAAGCACGTTTTCAAGGAAAAAATGAGCGCGCTTGGTTTGTATTATGACTTTGAAGAGAACCGCGGGGCTTATACTTTAAACTTGGGCAATACAAGAGTAAACTTTTTTGAATACAAAGCTTGAATATACTCGTTCTCCTATGAAACAGATTCTCTCAAAAATGTGCAAATAAATGAAAGTAAAGAAGATTTTATTGCCTCTTTTGGTATTTAACCTCAAGATACGCCCTGCTCTCCTCATAGGCTTTTCGCAGTTTGTCTGCAAGCTCTTCTCTTACAAAATCCCCTCTTGACAATAGTTTCTCAATTCGAGATCCTTCCCTGACGTATATTGTCTGTTTCGCTTTTCCAGCTCCTACCAGTTCATCAAAACTTTCAACATACAATTTTGCATTCTTATACATCGCTCACCTCCAAAAGCCCCGGCAGTCTGCTTCTGTTGCGAGCGTGCAGACAACCGGGGTCTTCTTTTTTTTGATTTCTCCTTTTAATATCAGTTTTCAAATCTTTTCCGTAATGTTTTCAGTGCGTTTGAAGTTTTGCGCACCAGTTGTAGAGCTTTGCAAGTATCCAGCCACAAATGATTCCACACAAAAGGCCTATCACAAGACCTACAAGCGCGCCTCTAAAGGTTGCATTAAAGCCAAGGCCTGGATACCAAGACGCTATTAGTTCAAGAGTTCTTGCATTGAACCACATGGTGTTCACGCCAAGCCTTACAAGAAGAGCCAGAAGGAACAAGTACACCCCCCAAAAGATTCCAAAAGCGCCCGCAAGACCAACTTCAGATAGTCTTGTTGCGCGCGCGATTATCGTTATGTTTTTTGCTGCCATCCATTCAAGCGTGGCATGAAAATTTATAAAGATTAGTGACGACGCCATAGTAATGCAAAAGAGGTACGACGTCATAATAGTGGGACAAAAACATTCTTGATTAAACGACTGATCAATCGCTGACTGTTCTGATCACTGCTTTGTTGCTGACTGCTATTTGCGTATCTCCTGCATAGACGTTGTAGTATGCTGTGTAGTCCCTTGCTGCAAGCCCTCCTATGTATTCATCGCTCGCATATCCTCTTGCGAATGTGACATAGTTGTTTTTGTATGATAAGGGCATTATCTCGCAGACAGGAGCGATATCATAGTCTCGCAGCTCTGCGCACAATTTTACGGTTATGTAATCTCGCGGATCTTCTGCATAGGGTCCTATTATTCCCGCAAATGTTTTGAGGCGATTTTCTTTTAATGGTATGAAGTTTCCGGTCTCGTATTGGGAGCTTTGCGGAACTTGTATTTCATTGACCCAGAACTCTACGCTTTCAGGGTATATTTTTTCTGCTTCAATTCCTGGCTTTGGAAGTTCTGCTTTTGGTGTCGGCTCTCCTCGCTCTATGGGTTGCGCTATCGGGCTTTTTTGCTCTGTTTTTTGAGGCTTTTCGACAGGTTGAGTGTATATTATCTGTGTTTGTTGTTGTGATGCGATGTACAGGAGGCTTGCAATTACTATTGCGAGCAGTATTGTTATTATTGCTTTTTTTGCCATATTGCCATTGTCGTATGAAGCCTTGCAAATGCGAGGGCAGGTATTGTCACGATCACTATTGATGAGAGGAAGATTATTGTTGTCTGAGTGCTTTTTGGAAGAGTCCATATTATGTTGAATGGAAGCAGTGTTGCAACGAAGATTATCAGCGCGTTTGCAAGCATTGCTGGAATCAGCGTTTTTGCATTCTTAACTCCCATAATGAATGCGCTCTTCAGCGCTTGTTTGCCGGGGGTTAGTGCAAAGCTTATGTTTGCAAAGTACGCTGCAACTAACAGTGCAAAAAGCGCAAGCGCGTTTGACATCTTTCCTGAAACTAATGGCAGAGGCATTTCTGCGCTTGATGCAAGAACCCCGTATGTTACCAGTATTATTCCTGATATGAATGCCCAAAATAGCGCCAGAAGGGGAAACTTCCAGGCAAAGACTTTTGGATCTGCTCTGTTGAGTTTTTTGTGTGTTATGTACCATAATGGCCCTCGAAACGCCATGAAAAGGCAGGTCATTATGGTGAAGAAGTAGATTATGTATTTCAGCAATTGTCTGTATGCTGTCATAAACTCTTCATTTTGCATTGCTATGTTTTCAAGATTGTATATTTCGCTTTCTGGAATTTCTGCCATTTGCGCTTGAAGGGCATCGCCTGCTTTTATTACGGTCTCTGCGCTTGGCACGAATATGAGCATTGTAGTGTATAATATTGCGGCAAGAAATAGCACGTCAATGAGCACTTCAAGTGCAAGGTATTTCTTGTTTTTTGTAAATAATTTCCACGCTTTTGATAGTGTTGTGTTAAGTTTTGTCATCTCCCGCTCCTCTCGGCTGTTTTACCCGTCAATTC
>RFLK01000069.1 GCA_003694525.1 Candidatus Woesearchaeota archaeon | reverse complement strand
TGCGATTCCTTTTCCTATATTGTATGATGCCTGGCTTCCAACTCCTCCCAACTGCTCTATCAGTGTTTGTTTTTTCTTGTATGCCACGGTTTTTGCTGTTATGTTCAGTGTCTCTTCGATGTATTTTAGCGCTTCTTTTTTGCCTCCAAGCTCGTCTACAAGCCCTGCCTTGAGCGCTTGCTTTCCAGTAAGCACGAAGCCGTCGGCGTACTTTCTTACCTGTTCTATGTCAAGGTTTCTGTTTTCTGCAACGGCTCTTATGAATTCTTCGTGCAGAGAGTCAAGTATTTGCTGATACATTTCTCTCTCTTCTTCAGTCATCTCTCGCCATATCGAGCCTGTGTCTTTGTGGTCTCCTGCAACAAGTCTTCTGTAGGTTATGTTATGGTTTTTTATTAGCCCTGCAAATTCCAGTCTGCTCGCTTTAACTCCTATTGATCCTGTTATGCTCATTCTGTTTGCGACTATGTGGTCTGCTGCGCTCGCTATCCAGTAAGCGCCCGATGCTCCGGTTTCTTTTATCAGTGCAACAGTGGGCTTTTTGGCCTCTGCTACTGCTCTTGCAATCTCGTCGCTTGCAACAGGAGTTCCGCCTGGTGAGTCTATCTCAAAAACTATTGCCTTTATATCATCGTCTTCTTCTGCTTTTTCTATGAGTTTTGTTATGGCTGAGCTCTGTGCTCCTTGGATCAGCGCGCTTTCTGTAGATGTTATGATTCCTTTTATTGGTATTAGTGCTACATTTCCGCTCTCAAGGCTTGGAGTGAATACCCCTATAACTCCCAAGAACAGGAGAAACAGGAATAGATAGGCTGCAATTCTTATGATTGCCGTAATCGCGGACAGGACTGTCCTGCTGATTCTTGTGAACTTCTCTATGCCTCTCTCTTTTTTTCTTTTGGCCACTTTTCTTATTTTAGACTCGCTCTATTTAATTATTGCGAAGCTCTTTTCAGTAAATATTAGGGATGAGTCTTCGTGTCTTGCTTGCATAATTTTGCCAGTAGTCTTCATATCGGTCTAAGAGCGCGCTCTCTTCTTCGTGGATTAGGAATATCAGCGAAGGTATGTAGATAGCAACATATATCAGCAAGGAGTATGCGCTGCCCGTTGCAAGGCAAAGCCCTAATAGCATTAAGGAGATTGCCAGCTTGTCAGGATGTCTTATTCTTTTGTAGGTTTTATTGGCAGTTTTATTCTTTAATGCTTCTTCAAGGCTTGATTTTGTTCTCAGCCTTCTCGTGCATTGCCAAAGGCCTGCGAGAAGGAAGATTGCAGCTCCTGTCCACATGCTTGGTGAAGCTTCTGGCTTGTTGATAAGGTATGATGCTATTGCAAGAAAGGAAACAAACGCTGTTGATGATATGTAGATGTAAAGGCTTTCTTTTCGTGCCGTTTTTGCATTTGACAATATGAATAGTCTCTTTATGTTTTTTCCGAGGATTGCAAGAGCGATTAGCAATAGCAGTATTGACTCTGCTATCAGTATTTTCACAAGGTTGACCATTGTTTATTTGCAGATTTTGACGTTTATATTCTTTGTGTGCGTACTTTTCTCATCTGCTCCTCTTCACACCTATTCTTTTGCAGTGTTTGTATATTGGGCATTTTGAGCAGAAGGGAGATATGGGTGTGCAGATGGTTTTTCCAAATGTTACGAATGTGTCATTTACTGCCTGCCAGTGCTTTTTTGGTATGAGTTTCATAAGTTCTTTTTCTGTCTCTTCAGGCGTTTTTGTCTTCACCCAGCCAAGCCTGTTGCTTATCCTGTGCACGTGTATGTCTACAGGTATTGCGTCTTTTTTGAATGCGTATACCAGAACGCAGTTTGCAACTTTTCTTCCAACCCCTGGAAGTGTTAAGAGCTCGTTTAGTTTTGTTGGAATTTTGCCTTTGTATTTTTCAATTATGATTTTAGAGGATTTTATTATGTTTTCTGATTTTGCGTTGTAAAATCCTATTCGTCTTATTATTTTTGCAACATCTGGCTTTTTTGCTCTTGCAAGGTGCTTTGCATCAGGGTATTTTTTGAATAATTCTTCTGCGACTTCTTCTGTGACTTCGTCTTTTGCGCGCGCTGATAGTATTGTCGATATAAGGACTTTGAAAGCGTCGTATTTCTTTCCCATTCTGCCAAGCATGGTGCTTGTTCCAAGTTTTCTTTGCAAGGTGCTCAGAACGGTGTCTATCTCTTTATGGGTTGTTTTCATTTCTGGCTTCATGGTATATGAACTGTTGGGCAAGGCCTGCATTTTTCCCCCACCTATTTTGTGCAAACAATCGTATGTCTTTCGGTTTTGCTTTCTTGTTTTTGAAATATTTCTGCATCGCACGCTCTATCCATACATCGACTGGAAACGCTTGCGTGTGCCCGAGAGAGAAGAGGCAGATGCAGTCTGCTACTTTGTCTGCAATGCCTGGTATCTTCATCAGCTCTTCTTTTGCCTGCCCGTAGCTCTTTTTTGAGAGTTCTTTTAGTTTCTTGTCTGTAACAATGTTGTTTGCCGCGTGTATGTATTTTGCGCGAAAGCCTAAAGAGCAGGCTTTTAATTTTTCGATATCCTTGAGCTCTCCTGGTTTTGGGAAGGTGTGCCCGGATATGTTGTCAAGCAATAGTTTTTTGCCGTGCGCTTTTGCTATGAGTTCCATATTCAGCTTTATCTTTTTTATGTTGCTCATTATGCTTGCTTGAAAGCTTATTAGGGTCTCCCAGGGATCGCGTCTCATTATTCGCAAGCCTTTGTATTTTCTTATTACTCTTGCAAGTGTCTTATCGCGCCCGAGCTCTTTTAGTGATTTTTCATATTTCTCGTCAAGTCCGAACAGTCGCACTATGTGGTCTTTTGTTGTTCCAGAGAATTCTATGCAAGTTCCACTTTGCCTTATTTTAAAAAGGGTGTCTCTTTCAAAGCAGTAATACCAAGCTCCTTCTTTTTTATAACGAAAGAATTGTCCAGATTCAAGAGTCTCTTTGAGGTTGAAATTTTGGGCTTTAATCTTCATCTTCATTAATTTCGTGCATAACTTTTTAAAACCAATCCCCTAAAGGCAAGGTGATGGGAGTTTGGGCAGTGATTGCAGCTTATAATGAGGAGAAAAATCTTGCGCCTGTTCTTGAAGGTGTTAAGAATTATGTTGATGAGGTTGTAGTAGTTGATGATGGCAGTGCTGATGGGACTTCCAATGTTGCTATTGCCTCAAGGGTTAATGTTTTGCGCCATCCAATAAACTTGGGCAAGGGTGCTGCGGTGAGAACCGGTGTTGAGTTTGCCATTGAGAAGGGGGCTGACAAGATTGTTCTAATAGATGCCGATGGTCAGCACGAGCCTGATGAGATTCCCAAGTTTCTCTCAAGGCTTGACAGGGTTGATATAGTTTTTGGCACGCGCAAGTTTGATGAGAATATGCCTGTTGTTTTGCGTTTTGGCAACCGCCTCTTGCACATTTTCACAAGGCTTCTATTCGGAGTTTCAGTTCGTGATACGCAATCAGGTTTCAGAGCGTTTCGCGCGCAGGCATATCCTTTAATAAGGTGGTCTGCTGATGGTTATGCTATGGAAACTGAGATGCTTGTTAATGTAGGAAAGCACAAGCTCTCTTATGAGGAGGTTCCTATAAAGACCATATATCATGACAGGTATAAAGGGACAACAATGCTTGATGGCGTAAAGATAGCTTTCAGGATGCTTTCTTTGAAGTTGAGGGGTTGAGATGTTGCTTGGAATACAGATTGTTGCGGTATGTTTTGCATTGACAATGTTGTATTTGACTAATTTGTACTATAAGCGAAAAGAGCTTACAAGAAAGGAGTTGGTGTTCTGGCAGGCATTGTGGATTGCTTTGCTTGGAATAACTATTTTCCCCAGCATTCTAGATCCTATTGTTGAGCAGCTGCATTTCAACAGGGCCCTGGATTTGCTTGTTGTTCTTGCTTTCATTTTCTTGACTGTTCTCTCATTTGTAACTTATGCAAAAGTCAAGAGGACTGATGAGCGTATGCGCTTGCTTGTTCAAAGGCTTGCAAAGGAGCGTGCAAAGGAAAGGCCAAGATGAGATTTCTTGTCTTTTCCCATTACTTTTGGCCATATGCTGGCGGTCTTGAGAAGTATGTATTGGAGACTTCTGCTCGTCTTGTTGAGAGGGGTCACGAAGTTGTTGTCGTGACTGCATCCTTGCCTGATCTTCCTTCGAGGTCAAGGATTAGAAGGGTGAATGTTTTAAGGGTTCCTTGCTGGCATTTGTTTGGAAAGACTTTTGCAATTCCAAAGCCTCGCGCTTGGTCTCTTTTAAGGGGTATGAGCCCTGATGTTGTAATAACTCACACTCGTTTTGTTCCGGCTTCATTTCTTGGCGCGATTTTCGCAAAGCGTTTCAGGATTCCAAGAATTCATATAGAGCACGGTGCAACTCACACTGGAAAAAAGCCGTTTATTTATTCGGTCAATATTCTGTACGATCACACAATAGGCTGGTTTGTGTTGAAAAGTGCGGATGTTATAGCTGCGGTATCTGATGCCGCGCGAGCTTTTGTCAAGCACTTGTGTGGAAGAGGTTCTGTTTTATTGCATAATGCAATCAACACTTCTTTTTTTCATCCTGTAAGGGCGAAAAAGCCGGTGAAAGGTGATATGATTCTTTTCATCGGGCGCCTGATTGAGGCGAAAGGAGTTCAGGACTTGTTTGAGGCCGCTCGTGGAATTGATGCTACTGTTGTTATTGCAGGATCAGGCAATTATGAGAGAGAGCTTGCAAGAATTGCTCCAGACAATGTTGTATTCTTGGGCGAGGTCAATGAGAAGCAAGTCAGGAGTCTTCTCAGTTGCGCGGATGTTTTTGTCAATCCCTCGTATGCAGAAGGCCTTCCAACTTCCGTTCTTGAAGCGGGTGCTATGGGTGTTCCTACGATAGCAACAGATGTTGGAGGCACTCGTGAGATAATCGACGATGGCGTCAATGGCTATCTTGTGCCTAAAGGAGATGTTGAAGCTCTGCGTGATCGCATAGTGAGAGTTTTGAAGAATAAGAGAAAGGCAAAGATGATGGCTGCTCGTTTGAGATCGAAGGTTGTTAAGAGGTTCGATTGGGAGTCTACTGTTGAAAAGCTTGAGCGGCTTGCTCAAAAGTATTCTTCACGGTACATTCGAACTAGAAGAAGGAAGTAGGATATGAGTAGCGGGCCTACGACAACTCCTGCCATTCCAAAAAAGGGCAGTCCTATTATGAGTCCTAAAAGGGAAGTTAGCGGGTGCAATGCTCCGATCCGTTTTTGTATGAATGGTCGCAGGAGGTTGTCAACCACGTTAGATAGTATGAGGCCTACTATTAGTATGCAGATTGCAGCTATCATATTTCCTTGAGCAAATTGCAATATCATTGCTGGAATCCACACGAAAGGTATTCCTGCAACAGGTATGAATGATGCTATTAGCGCAAGAAGGCCCCATATGAGTGCGCCGTCAATTCTGAGCAGAAAAAGGGTTGCTGTGAATATTGCGCTTTGAACAAGAGCTACAACTCCTGTTGCAACGATTGTGGAGTATGTGACTCTTTTGAATTCTTCAATAAGGCGTATTGCGCTCTCTTTCTTGAAGGGTATGATTTTGAGTGTAATCTCTCCAGCTCTCTCTTTGTTTGTCAGAAGATAGTATAGTGTGAAATATGTTATGATTAGGCTTACGGTCGCGCTTCCAAGGCTTTGTATTGCAGATATCAGGAGCCCTCTTAGAAATGTTGCAGCACTTGATATTTGCGAGCTCAAAAAGTCTCTTATGTTTGATGGTATGCTTGTGTCAGGGTCAGGTATCATTGATATGAGTTCGCTCGCCTGAGATGCTACAGGCCCGACTTGTCCAAGCATTGCAGGAATCAGCAGTATTAATGGGAGTACTGCAATTAGTATTGTGAGGACTATGACAAGCCCTGCGGCTATTTGTTTTCCAAAGTATCTTGAAAGCAAACTGTGAGTGCTGTTGAAGAGTGTGAAAAAGATTATTGCTGTAAAGAATGCGGTTATGTAAGGAGTTAGTGCGTATGCTAAGAATAATGCAAGAACTACTATGACTATGCTTGCAAGCAGTTTGTCAAAGCCTCTTTTCACTTCTATTGCGGGTTGCTTTTTTATATAAAAGGTTTTGGACTGGGAGTATGAGTTTGTTGAATTCAATCTATGATGTCCTTTTGAGATCATTTGGCTCGCAAGGCTGGTGGCCCATACTCTCTCGTGCAGGTCAGAGGGGGTTTGACTCTAAAGGCTATCACAAGGGAGCATACGATTGTCTTGACGAGGATGACTTGTTTGAGGTTTGTATTGGAGCAATCTTGACTCAGAATACTTCTTGGAAAAATGTTGAGAGAGCGCTGGCTGTATTGAGGGATGAGGGCTTGTTGTCTATTGAGCGCATAGCATCTGCAAGCGAGTCGGATATTGGCAGGGCGATTAGAAGTGCAGGGTATTATAATCAGAAGGCCAAGAAGCTCAAAGCGTTTGCAAGATCTGTATTGGACGAGTACGGCTCTCTATCTTCTCTTTTTTCAAGCAAGAATGCAAGGGAATTCCTTCTCTCTATCTGGGGCATAGGTCCTGAAACGGCAGATTCTATGCTCTTGTATGCGGGGGGCTGGCCTGTTTTTGTTGTTGATGCGTACACGAAGAGGATATGCTCTCGATTGGGCATTTGCAGTTCCAAAGCATCATATGATGAGTTGCAGTCAATGTTTCATTCTGCAATTGAGCGCAGGCCCAGCATATACAATGAGTATCACGCTTTGCTTGTAAGGCTTGCAAAATCGTATTGTGTGAAGGGAGTCCCTGATTGCAAGTCTTGTCCGCTCAGCGATGTGTGTTCATTCAATCGTTCAAAACATTAATAATGTGTTTTCTTTTTACTTGTTCCTATGGCTTTTTGGGACAAGTTCAAGTTTTGGAGAAGGGAGATTCCAGATTTTCCTCAAAGCGAGCCTGCCCATCTAGCACCATCCATTGATGCTGAGACAGGAGGGGGCTTTCCTGCAGAGAGGGATGAAGGGTTTGCGCCTCGGGATCTTTCTGGAGGGCTTGGACAGGGGTTTGATCAGTTTCCCGGCAGTCAGGAAAGACAAGGAATTCTTGGACAGAGCAGGAATGCTGAGGGCCAGTCAGATCAACGCCTTGAGTTGATATCTTCAAAGCTTGATACTATAAAGGCCCAGCTTGATGTTGTTTTAAATCGGCTTGATCGTCTTGAGAGGAATGAGGGGCTTGGAAGGCCTTATCAGCAGAGATGGAGATGAAAAAGCTCAACAGTTTCTGGACTGTTGCCCTCTCAGTTTTATTGCTTGATATATTGTCAAAGCAGGCGGTTTTGAACTATTTGAAGCTTGGAGAGAGTGTTGATTTGGGCTTGCTTTCTATTGTTCATGTTCGCAATACGGGGATAGCGTTTGGTTTGTTTCAGGGCGCGTCTTGGATTTTTGCTCTTATTGCAGGTACTGTTGTGTTGTATTTGTGTTTCTGTTATCGTTCTTTTAGTAGCTCTGAGTGGCCTGTGTTGGGTTTGGTTATGGCTGGAGCTGCTGGAAATCTGATTGATCGTATTTTTTTCGGTTCGGTTGTTGATTTTATTGATTTTGGCTTTTGGCCGGCATTTAATGTTGCAGATTCTGCGATAACGGTAGCGATCATCTGGCTTTTGGTTGTTGAGTTGCGCAAGATGCTCAGAGATGTTCAGAATGATTAGTTTATTTATTTTCTTATTGTAGTTGCCTTTTGCAAATTCGCCGTAAAGTTTAAATACCTCTCGAGAGTATAGGCTCATTTATACCATCAAAAGAGGTCATAGTGTGCGCAAGACGCGTGCGATTCATTGTGGCACAAGAGGTGAAACCAAATGGAGAATGAGAGCCAAAAGACAATTGCCTTGGTGCTTCTTGGCGTTGTTGCAATCGTTGCCGTTGTCGGTCTTGTCCTTATGTTTGTTCGCGGCAAAGCTGCAACAGGAGAAGGCATTTATGGCGGTGCGATAAAGCAGGTGGAATATCCGTACTGGGAAGGTCGCGGAACTCCGCGCAATATGCCTGGACAGGAAGCGCTCTGGGATACAAGAGCAAGCAAGGATTTGACAACACATTGGAATTATTACGGAGCTCCAAAGAGGAATCCGCAAAGTGATGTTCCATCAGCGCTTACTAAGTGTGGCGTTGGAGGTTTCCTTGTTCCGTATGCTGGAGAAGGCAACCTTGCGCAGTATTACAAGTCACGAGGGTATCGTGTTGTTGACACAGGTGATAGCAAAGCAGGTCTTTGCGTGTACCCGAATGAACCTTTGGTCGGGGGTATTGCCGGCCAATAGATCGTGAAATACGTTTTATCGAACGAAAACTATTTAAACTGTGTTCGTTTGGTAAAAGTTGAAACGATTAGCAAAAATCGAAGAGAAACGAGGTGATTGACTGTGGCAGCACAAGAAAGTGGTAAAGGTGTGGCGCTGGTTATACTAGGCATAGTAGCCATAATCGCCATCGTTGGTCTGGTGCTCCTCTTTACTGGTGCACGCAAGGCTACTGGCGAATTCGCAGTGCCCGCTGCTAAGGAATACGGCGGAGCTATCCGAGGAGTGATGGATCCGTATTCCCGTGCGTTCTCAGGTAGAGCGCGTGAATTCCCGTCTGGCAATGTAGAGCCTTACTCTGCACAATGGCCAGGCAGCCAAGGTGTTATGGTTGGCGGTGAAGCGTATGGTGACACTTCCCAGCCACGCGGAGAGCAGTATGACTACCGCAAGACGTACGAGCGTTCCTTGACGGAGATACCGTCCAAGGCAGCTTGCCAGTTTATGGCTGAGCGCTCGAACAAGCCGCAATTTGGCACACCTGCAAGCGTTGAAGAGCGTAATTCCTACGTTTCAATGGGCAGGTCCTGTGTCAGTGTTGAGGACTTGGCGTCTGAGGCAGACAGAGTAGCTCCTGATGCTTATGGCAGGACTCGCGAAGTGCTCGAATACGCAAAGAGCATTGGCGTTGCTTACTGCTGTGAGAACCCAGGGCTTGAAGGAACTATCTAAGTTCCATTTTTTTCTTTCTCTTTTTTATGTCAGAAATTTCTGAGCTTTATTTTGCGCTTGTCGTTGTAACTCTTGTTGTTGGCTTGTCTGCTGTTATGGTTATGCCTTGGATTTGATTTTTTTGATTACTTGCGGGTGATGTGAAAGCTTTTTGTAAGTTGTTAGTTTATGCAATAATATGGATAAGATTATCAATTATGTCATTCTGGGCATGGTGTCCATTCTTGCGGTTGTTGGACTTGTTGTTTTATTTTCGAGTGCAAGTGCTTTCACAGTCCCTGCTGCCAAGACTTATGGTGGCGCAATAAAAGGGGCAAAGGCGCCTTATTCTCGTGAATTTCCAGGAAAGGCTTATGAGTTTCCTTCGGGCTATGATGCAAGGTATGCTGCTCAATGGGGTGGTCGTGCGGGAGTTATGATAGGGGGGCAAGCGTATGGTGAGAAAATAGGACCTCGTGCGGTATCCAGAGGCTCAACATACAGCAGAGGGTTGACTGAGATTCCTTCCTGGCTTACAACTTGCACTCAGATAGCATATCTTTCAAACGTTCCATATCTTACCGAGCCTGCAGATGTTAATGAGGCATTAAGCTATATGGCAATGGGGCGTAAATGCGCAAGGGTTGATGAGCTTCGCTCTCTTGCTTATGTTGTCAAGAAGAATGAGCTTGCTCGCTCGCAAGGCGTGTTTGAATACGCAAAAAGTTTAGGGGTTGCTTTTTGTTGTGAGAGCAAAGCTTCTGACGGTCAGAATTGATTTTTATCTATCATTTGCGTGTGTATCTGTCCGACCGTCTTATCAATTTTTGATATGAGCACTTAGATTTTGGAAATGGGACTGGAATTTTGCTGTGTTTTCTCTCGTATCTTCCCTTGTGCTCGTTATATATGATGGATGTTTTATCATACCATTTCATTGTTTTCAAAATTTCAAGAAGGCCTGCGGGCGTTTTCCTCGCATCAGGTTCTGCAAGGGAGTGGCTGAGAAGAGCTATTATTGTTTCAACGCTCTGCTGGTCTACTGTCAGTTTTATCTTCTCAGGCTTATTCTCTCCTCTTAGCCATCTTGTTATTCGCCTGGTTATGCTCTCAGAAGAGTTTGTTTTATCTATGGGCATATTCACCTGGATGTATTTGCTTACAGCATCGTATATTTTTTTTCTGGTGAATAGGGGATCTTTTTCAGGGTTTGGGTGAAGGGGTGGTGTCCTGTTTTGTACGTGGCGTTTCCAGGATGCGACTTTTTCTACAAGAGTATCTCCTTCTGGCTCAAATTCGCTGCAAAGCCTCTCTCCAGTCAGAAGAGTGTAGAGTATCGCGCCTGCGCTGTACGCGTCCATTTTTCTTGTGTATTTTCTTTCAAGGTCATCAAGCTTCCAAGGGTCTCCAAATCCTATTGTGTAATACACGGTTTTTGCAGGCTCGTCAAGAAGGCCTATGCTATCTGAGTCAACAAACACATCGCCTCTCTGTCCATCATCGGTTCTTCTCAAATACTGTAGGAGCTCTTGTCCTTGTTTTAGCGGGCTCATATTGCTCATTATCTGTTCTATGCTAAGGTCTCCGTGCGCAAGCCTTGGTCTGTGATTGTTAAGGTCTTGTATGAATCTTAGAGTGTTATAGAATGTTGCTATGGCAAGGTTAGGGTGGACTCCTTCGCCTTTCTTGAGAAGAACCCTGCCTTCAGGGTTTTTTCCTTTGAGGAAATGGTAAGGGTGGGGTTGAAGCAAGGGCATTACCATATAGGCTATTTCTCTGTTGTTGAACCTTTTGGCTTTTGTTCTGCCATAGCCGAAAACGAAAGGGTATAGTTGTTTGTTCTTGCTTCGACCTCTCAAGGATATTGTTGTCTCAGCGCCTCTTATTAGGAGCTCGTTGTCCTCATCGCTCTGATCTTTGGATATTTTGACTGCAAATGGTGGAACTCCTTTTGCTTCTCCTCTGTAAACGTAAGCTCTTCCTCCTTCTGCTATTTTTTCAGTTATTGTGACTCGAAGCTCTCTCATTCTGCCGTTTGGATCTTTCATCTTGAATGGAGGGAGTTCAAGCCCTATTGGAGTGCTCGGGTCGTATGGTTTGCGGACTCTTTTCGTTTTGACTTCGACAGTTCTTGCAGGGTCTGTAATATCAAGTTTTACTGTGAGTGTCTGGTCATAGGATAGTTTTATTGTTGGAGTCTGATTTTTTATTCGCTCTTCTAGGTTTTTGTTTTCTTCTTGGCTCATTTAAATATCAACGGGCGAATCTTTTATAAAACTTTCGTCATTTCCAAGTGATTAATATGTTTTAGTCTTAAGTGCGCTCAATGGCAATATTGTGTGCTTTGATATAGTTCTCTATGAAAGTTCTCCACTCTGCCCTGTGTGCTACTTTTTGCGCAGCGATCTTATTTTCGGTTCTCTCTTTGTCCGTGAAATAAGCAAAATCTTTCATCATCTTTGTTAGATCAGATATTACTTTGTCTCTTGGTCTTTTATAGCGTTTTAGAACGAACACGCCAGGATACCTCTCTTGCGTGCATTCTGCGCAGATAAAACGTCCAAAT
Source organism: Candidatus Woesearchaeota archaeon (assembly GCA_003694525.1). Taxonomy (GTDB): domain Archaea; phylum Nanobdellota; class Nanobdellia; order Woesearchaeales; family ARS49; genus J152. The sequence continues at coordinate 6,056 of RFLK01000069.1, read as the reverse complement.
CCTGCAAGATCTGTTGTTATGCTGCTAACTCCTAAAGCAGCAGCTTCAAGAGGTGTGTATCCCCAAGGCTCATAGAAGCTTGGAAAAACGCCCAGGTGCGAGCCTTGCATGCTCTCATAGTAGCTTGTATCTAAAAGCCCGTCTGCGCCTGATAGGTATATTGGGTAAAACACTACTTTCACGCGATCCTCTTCCCTGTTTCTAAGACCCGCAGCCTTTAGCGCATTCATTATCAAGTCTTTTTCTTCATCGAAAAGCTCGTGAGTGCTTATTGGCGGAAGGCCCTCTCTTTTGAATCTTCTAAGTTTGGGTTTTAGTTCAAACTGCAGACTCTCTGGGAACAGTGTCTTCTCAGATATGTTCTTTCCTGTCACGAGAAGCTCCAATATTCTTGCGTGCATCTCTTCGTGAACATCTTCAAGGCTGTCTGCAATGTCTTTGAAGTAGGTTTTATCTTCGAGCAGTTGAGTGCGTATGCTTTTTGTATTTCCGGGAATCCAGAAGAAGGCCACTATTGTCTTGTTGCTTTTTTCTTCCTTGAGCTTTTGATTGAGCTCTTTTAGGGCGTCTATGAATATATCCACTCCTTTGTCGTGGAATTCATATCTTCCTGCTATGAAGTATATGAGCGTGTTGTTAAGATCAAAAGTGTAGTATGGAAAGAAATAATACATAAGGAATTGTTTTATTCTTGATTTGAAGAGTTTGTGTCTGACAGATGCTTGCTCGAAGGTTGGGAATTTTGACATGTCAAGACCGTTGAATAGCAGAACATCTGGTTTGCGGGATAGGAACTTCTCAGATTCAATCCCTGTTATTTCGCTCACTGTTGTGAATACGTCTGAGTTGAGCGCTGTGCTCTTTTCTATTGAATGTTTTGCAAATATCCCTGGGCTTATCTTTTTTGCTTCTTCATCAGGGTTTATCGTATCGAGTTCGCTGTAAAGGTCGCGCTCCATCGATGCAAGAGCTCTTCCGAGTGTTGTTGCGTGTGTTGTGAAGACTGTTGATACTGGTACATTTTTGCGTTTTAGGTATAATAGTCCTGCGCTTGTGAGCCATTCGTGAAAGTGAGCTACTATTTTCTTTTCAGGCTTGGTGTTTTTCATCTCTTCAATCAAGCGTCCAACTGCCCAGGCCCACACTACTGGCTCGTCAAAATCGTACCATTGTGTTCTAAGTGAGTCTATGCCGTACCATTCCCAGAGCTTTCGTTTAATGTCGTTCGTGTTGGCGGTGAACTTGCTAAAGTCTATTAGGATTGTTGTTGGAGAGCCAGGGGTTATCCATCTTCCCCAATGTATCTCTATGCCTTCGCTCTTCAATTTTTCAAAGCAGTTTTTGTACTCTTCAGGGCATATGCTCTCTTCAAATATTCCGTGAGCTTTTTTTGGGAAGTATGGGCCTATGAGAAAATAATGTTCTCCGTATTTTAGTTGCATCTGGCCTATCTTGCTTTTTACTACGGTGTATATTCCTCCTACTTTATTGCATACTTCCCAGGATATTTCAACAAGAAGGTCTGCTTTTGGTTCCATAAATGCCTTATGCGAGGTGAATGCTATAAATGTTTTATACTACTGATAAGTGATTTGCTTGTTTGCGCATTTTGCAGCAAGAATTATAAACGTTCGAGTATTGCATTCAACTGGTCGCCTAATTAAAGAGAGTGATGCTTATGGCAATGTCGAGAAAGTTTGGACGTCTTATGTTGATGACTTTTTTGTTTGTGATAATTGTTCCTTTAGCCCTTGCTGCAAGGCTTCCGATAGTTGGAGAGGATGCAGGGCAGTGGGGCAGTATATTGAACGATTTTCTTAACGTATCTTTGGCGGGAAATGGAAGTTTGAGGACAGGCGCGGTTTCAGGTGATACTATAGAAGACGGTTCTATAACAGATGAGGATATTTCCGGGTCTACAAATATAACCACAACAGGATACGGCCTTTTCGGCTCGCTTGGCTCTTACTTTAACAGGGTAATAAGTGCTTTTGTTCAGGATCTGGACGTTTCAGGCAAGATAGTGCTCTCTTCAGAAAATTCTTCATTGATGTTCGCATCTTCAAATGCGAAGATAGCGTCTCCTTCTGTGAACAACATTATACTGTCAACTTCTGGAGTTGAGCGGGTCCGAGTGTCTGATTCAGGCAATGTTGGTATTGGAACATTCGCGCCCGCAACCTTATTGCACGCAAAAAGCTCGTTAGATGGTGAAGTTCTGACAGTGCAGGATGTCGATGGTGATTGCAGGTATTCTCCAGAGCTTGGTGGAGTATCCCTTAGCTGCTTGGCAGATAAGGATTTGATGCATAATATTAGCTACTCCCCTAAAATGTCAGAATATCTCACTGGAATTCCTGTAAGCCAATACGTGTCCAATTTGACTGGCAAGGTTCTAATAGGGGTTGCAGCTCAAGATCTTGTAAAGGAGTATTCAGAACTTGTTCGAAGTTTTGAAGGGAAGGAATATGTCCGTTTGCCTAATGTTTGGATGCTAATAGCAGCTCTCAAGGAACAGCAGGATCGCATTGATGAGTTGGAGTCTGATCTTGAGGATGCGGAAGATGAAATAGATACTATAAAGAAGGAGCTTTGCGATAATAAGAAAAAATCTGGAAAGAAAAAAGATTATAGTTGGTGTTGATTTTGTTTGATTATGGTCAGAATCGCAAGATTATTCGGCTTTTGCCTGGTTCTACTAATTTTATTGCCTGAGGGATTGGCTCAGCAGGCGTATGGCAAGGGGTCTTACGGTGTTAGCGGCTACTCTGGCGGGGGAGGCGGGGGAAGCTCCAGGGCTAGCGACGTTTACAAGTATACATCTCAGATTCTGCGTAATTTGCGAGCAGGAGATGAAGGAGTTTTCAGTTTTATGGGTCCCTTCTCAATCAGAGCAGTAAATATTAGAGTTAGACGGGATCTGTACTCGCCAAGGGTTGAGATAGAGAAGATAAAACCCACACACGGTCTGAATGCAATCCCAAGGCCAGAGGGGGTGGTGTATGATTATGAGCTGGTGAAGTCAGGGTTTGGAGATGATTTTGTGGATGGGGTTACAATAGCTTTTAGAATCAGGAGTGACTGGTTGAAAAAGAACAATTTGACTTCAAGAGATGTCTTGTTGAAAGTCTATGAGGGGGAGTGGGTTGATCTTGATACTGTTTTTATCAGGGAGAGTCAAGGGTATAGTTATTTTGAGGCTTACAGTTCAAAGCTGGGCTCTTTTGCTATAAGTGCGGTCCGTAGAAGTGAAAACAAAGCAGGCAGAGCCATGCCTGCATCAGGTCCTCAGGACGATCTGAAGGAGGAGGTTTCAGGAAGCACTGTTGCTTCGTTCAAAGAACCCGAGCTTGCGGACTTTGGTGCTTATGAGCCATTAAGGGTTGATGAGCTATCAGAAGAACACAGTGCATTGGACAACCTTCTTATCGTTATGATTTTGTTATTTTCAGTTTGCGCCATTTCAGTTGGTGTTTATAGGATCAAGAGAAGAAGCGCGGGCAGCTGATAATTCTTTCAAGATTGGCGAACATTTACAAGAGCTGGCTTGTCCATTTCTTTTGGCGCCTTCAGGCCCATAAGTTTAAGCACAGTGGGTGCTATGTTATAGAGGGCGGGGTTTTTCACAAAGCTCATCCTGATATTTTGTCCGCTTACGATTATGCAGGGCACTTTGTTTGTGGTGTGTGCTGTGCTTATGCTTCCATCAGGGTATCTTTTCCTCTCTGCATTTCCGTGGTCTGCAGTTATTATTATGTTGTATCCTCTCCTTTTTGCAAATGGGACAAGGTCTGAGAGGCACTCATCTACAACTCTCACTGCTTTTATTGTGGGTCTGAGCTTGCCTGTATGCCCTACCATGTCTGCGTTCGCATAATTTATCAGTATGAATTCGTATTTATCTTTTGAGATTGATTTTTTGGCTTCTTGGGTTATTTCGTGCGCGCTCATCTCTGGCTTTTTATCGTAAGTTGATATTCTTGGGCTTGGTATGAGTTTGCGATCTTCTTTTGGGAATTTCTTGTCAGTCAATCCGTTGAAAAAGAATGTTACGTGCGCCCATTTTTCAGTCTCTGCAAGCCTGAGCTGGCGCTTTCCGGCCTTTGAGATTACCTCTCCAAGCGTGTTCTTTAAGTGTTGTTGTTTGAAAGCCACGGGTGCTTTTATGGTTTTATCGTAGTTTGTCATGCAGACAAAGTGAACCTTTATGGGTTCTCTTTTGAATTTGGTGAATCTCTTGTCTGTGAAAGAGTGGGTTAACTGTCTGGCTCTATCTGCTCTGAAGTTGAACAGGATTGCTGAATCTCCGTCTTTTATTCTTCCTGAGGGGTCTATTATGCTGGGTAAGACAAACTCGTCGGTCTCTCCTCTAGAGTATGCTTTTTTAAGGGCTTCCTGCCAGGTTGGGTATTTAGGACCTTTTCCTCTGACGAGCGCATCGTATGCTCGCTTTTCTCGCCTCCATCTCTCATCGCGGTCCATCGCATAGTATCTTCCTTGGATTGTTGCAATTCTGGCTCCTTTTTTCTCTAGCGCTTCAAGGTATTTCTTTGCGCTCTTTGGGGGAGTGTCTCTTCCATCAAGTATTGCGTGCACGTATGTATTCTTAACCCTCAGGGCTTTTGCCATCTTTAGCAATGCGTACAGGTGTTTTATGTGCGAGTGCACGCCTGCATCGCTCACAAGGCCTATGAGGTGGAGCGCGTGAGCTTTTCCAACATTCATTGCTTTTTTCAGCACAGGGTTTCTGAAGAAAGTTCCATCATCTATCGATTCGTGAATCCTTACAAGGTCTTGTTTTACGAGTTTTCCAGCGCCTAAGTGCAGGTGGCCGACTTCGCTGTTTCCTATATAACCTTTCAAGAGGCCGACGTATTTTCCAGAAGCGTTCAGCTGTGTGTAAATGTTGTTTTTCTTCAATTTTTCAAAATATTTGGGATTTGCTCTTGTTATTGCATTTCCTCTTCCTGCTCGGGCAATTCCCCACCCGTCAAGCACTATAAGGATTACTTTGTTCATAGCAATTTCAGGATGCCCTCGTGGAGAAGACTGTTGCTTGCAATAACGCCTTCGCTCTCAAGAGTCCATTTTTGTCCTTTTGTGTCTGTTATCTTTCCGCCTGCTTCAAGCACAAGTATGCTTCCTGCGCCATAGCCGTAAGGGTCTTTGCCTCTTGTTCTTATGCGGGCTCCAAATTTTCCGCAGGCAACATATGCAAGTTCTATTCCGCAGCATCCAAGAGCTCTTAGGATTTTTGAAGGAAGGTTAAGCTCTTGAAGGTGCTTCACGCTTCCTGCATAGAATGACTTCTCAATATGTTCTTCTCCGCTCACGCTTATTTTTTTCCCGTTCAGCTTTGAGCCTTTTCCTCTCTCTGCAGTGTACATCTCATCCATATCTGGAGCGTATATTACTCCCAAGATTGGCTCGTTTTCTTTGAATAGGGCTATATTTACGGCCCATAGTGCAAGTCCGTTCTTATAGTTGAGAGTTCCTTCAAGAGGGTCTATGACCCATAAGTATTGCGAGTTTTTATCGTGGAATCCGCTCTCTTCAGTCAATATTGAGTGTTGAGGGTATTTTTCGTTTATTCTTTTCAATATGTTCTGTTCGCTCTTAAGGTCTGCATCCAATGCATAATCGCAGTTGTCCTTTTGGACTGCTATTTTTGAGTTTGGTCTTGTTTCTATGAGGATCTTTGCGCTTTCTTTGGCGACGCTTTTTGCAAATTCAAGAAAGTTTGAGGTCTCGTCCTGCATAGTGTGCTTTTTTTCCAAGGTTTTCTTCTATTCTCAATAGCCTGTTGTATTTTGCTGTTCGCTCTCCTCTTGCAGGAGCGCCTGATTTTATCTGTCCTGCTGAAAGTCCCACTGCAAGGTCTGCTATGAATGTGTCTTCTGTCTCACCTGATCTGTGGCTCACCATTATGTTCCACTTGTGTTTTTTTGCAAGCCTTACAGCTTCAAGAGCTTCGCTTATTGTTCCTATTTGGTTTATTTTGAGCAGCAGGCAGTTACAGCTCTTGTATTCAATCGCTCTTTTTATTCTCTCGACGT
>RFLK01000068.1 GCA_003694525.1 Candidatus Woesearchaeota archaeon | reverse complement strand
AAGTTTGCAGTCGACACTGACAGTCATTCAAAAGATCATTTGCGGTTTGTTGAGCTTGGAGTGGCTCAAGCAAGGCGGGGCTGGCTTGAGAAAAAGGATGTGATCAACTCATTCTCACTGAGAAAGTTGCGAAAATTTTTAAACAAGTAATCCTTCATATGTTGCATGCCTGTTAGAGATTTGTTGAAAAAGAAGGTTCCTCTAAGGACTCGTCAAGGAGTTGATTATCGCCTGTTTTGCAAGTGGATTTCCGATCGCGATATTCAAACAGCATCTCAGCTTAAAAAGGAGTTGGACAGGGAGATAAGTAGGGAAGAGCAAAGGCTCAAGGAGTTGACAGGGGCAAGGAGGGCTGGAACTAACACTCGCGTGTGCAGGGCCTGTGCAAAGAAGTTGGATTTTCTCAAGCGTTGCAAGAGAAATATTGTGAAATACTTATAATATCTTTTTGGCCTCTGATTTGTAAGGTGCTGTATGATTCGAAATGTTACCAGAAACACCATAGTTGCAAGGTCTTTTGTCACTTGTTCAACTTTTTGGGAGCAGACAAGAGGTTTGATGTTCAGAAAAAAAGTTATCCCTCTTCTTTTTGTTTTTCCAAAAGAGCAGAGGTTTCGGCTTCACTCTTGGTTCTGCCCGGGCCCTATTGATCTTATCTTCTTGGATGCAAGCTGGGAGGTTGTTGAGCTCAAATCTGAATGGAAGCGCTATGGTTCTTACTCTTCGCTAAGGGATGCAATGTTTTTGTTGGAGCTTCCGGCAGGATCAATAGCCCAAAGCAGAACAGAAGTTGGCGACATTTTGAACATTAAAAGATAAGTGGGGGCGCAGGGATTTGAACCCCGATCCAGCGGGTTGGAGCCGCTTATTCTAGCCAGGTTAAACTACACCCCCTTGGTTTTTTCAGTTTAAAGTTCCTACTCTTAAATGTTCCGTTAAGTTGTTGTTTGTGTTCTGTTCGTGAGCAATGTTTTTAAAGTGCGTTGTTTTTAAATGCTTAAAAGAGGTTTTATGAGACCACTCGCGTATTATTATGGTATTGCAACGCTGACTGGGACGGTTATTGGCGCAGGGATACTGGGAATTCCTTTTGTTGTTGCAATGTCTGGGTTCTGGACTGGTGTTCTTGTTCTTGTTGTTTTGGGTATTGTCAACTTGTTTGTGAATCTGTTTATGGGCGATATAGTTTTGGGCTCTGATGGGCGACATCAGCTTGTGGGTCATGCTGGTCGCATTTTGGGTCGTTATGGTCGCTTTTGGATGCTTTTGTCCATAGTTATCGGTTGTTTTGGGGCTCTTGTTGCATACACTCTCGGAGTCGGAAGCTCCCTTGCAGAGGTTTTTGGGGGTCCTGTGTGGTTATGGTCTGCTCTATTTTACTTGGTGATGTCTTATTTGCTTGCAGGAACAGTGAGCCGTCTTGGAAAGTCAGAGCTTTGGATGGAGTTTTTCAAGCTTGTTGTTTTCTTGGCGGTTGTTTTTTTTCTGTTCTCAAGTTCTCAGTTCAATGTTGGCAACCTTTCAGGGTTTTCTTGGAATTCCTTGTTGGTTCCTTTTGGCGTTGTTCTTTTCGCGTATATGGGCAGTCCGGCAATTCCTGAGGTGTGCGAGCAGACGCGCGTGTGTTCTCATCTTACGCGAAGGGTGATTGTTATCGGATCGCTCATTCCTCTGATTGCTTATGTTGCTTTCGCTGCTGCCGTTATTGGTGTGACTGGCCCTTTGACTACAGAGGTTGCAACTATTGGCGTTGCTCGTTTTAGTGGCGCTTTTGTTGCAGGGCTTGTTCACGCTCTTGCAGTTCTTGCAATGGCCTCTTCTTTTCTTGCTTTGGGTTATGTTTTGAAGGATACTTTTGTGAAGGATGTTGGTCTCTCCTCGTCTAATGCTTGGTTTATTGTTGTGTTGGCTCCTCTGGCTCTTATTGCTCTTGGTCTCAGCTCTTTTGTTAGGGTATTGGATATTGCAGGTACTTTTTCTGGTGGTATAGCTGGAGTGTTGATTGTCCTTATGCGTGCTTTGTCTGTTAAGAGAAGGTCTGCTCTTTCGATTTTTGGCTATTGCGCTTTGATTTTGGTGTTCTGTGTTGGTATGCTGTACCAGGCATCACTTCTTGTGTAGTTTTATTATCAGACTGACTAGAGTTAGTATTGCAATTAGCGCGAATAGTATTGATAGGGCGGGAGATAGCCAGAATGGAGGTATGCTGTTTTTAACGCTGAGAACAACCGGATTGCTTTTGCTGATCCCTCCCTTGCCATCGCTCGCTGTAAATCTTACTACCTCGTCTCCTATAAAGTTCTCTTTTGGAGTTAATATTGCTTTTGAGCCTGACATTTTTATGTTTATGTTCTTGCCTCCGACTGCGCTGTATGTCAAGGTATCGCCGTCAGGGTCTGTAAAGTATGGTGAGAGGTCTATTGTGTGTACTGTGTTTTTCTTCCATTCCTGATTTGGAATTAGTCCTCTTGGAGCGCTTTGAGGTATGAGTGCAGCGCTTAGCACCAGAGAGACTGCAATTACTGCTATGCTTGATATTATTAGCTTTTTCTTGCTTGGCTTTGTCTTTCTTTTTGCGTGTATTATGTATGTTCCTTGCCCTGGCAAATTCGTCTCGTATGTTATGGTTGCATCATCCTCTCCTATTTTTACAAGAGGCACTGTCCTAAACTTTCCTGTTGCAATCGATAGTTTGACATCTTCCTCACTTGCATTGTTGCGCTCAAGCCATTTTTTCGAGACTGTTATCGTTGCTGAAAGCTCTGTTTTGGCATTTGCTCTTATTGAGAATGCTTTGTATACTGCAGAGCTTGGCTTTAAGTGTGGTTTTACTTTTCTGACTGTCAGTTTCAGGTTCTTTATTGCGGTCTCTGAGCTCGCAGTTATGCTCGATATTCCTCTTGACCAGAGAGCAAATACTTCTGGCTCTACGAGAAATCTTGACTTGCAGGTGATTTTCTTTGTCTCTGTTATGCGTTTTGCAAGCCATAATGCTACAAGAACTGCAAGCCCTGTTAGTATTGCGTTAGTGTTTGCAGAGAGTATGCTGTAAAGTGCTGCGTAAAGTGCTGCTATTATGAGTATGAAGATTGCAATAAGTATTGATTTTTTGCTCTTTCTTCCTCTTATGGCTTCTTTTCGAAGTACGAGATGATAGTTCTTCTTGAATTCTCTCTCTACTTTGCGCGCAAGTTTTGCTTCAAGCTTTTCTTTTCGCGCTTTTTCTCTCTCTTGTTCTTTGAGTCTTCTCTCCTTCGCTCTCTGTCTTGCTTTTTCTTTTGCTTCTTTTCGAGCTTTTCTTCTTGCTCCTATTGCCTCGATTTTTTTCTTTGCTTTTGTTCTGATTGATGCAAACTTCGGACCTCTTATGAATCTGATTAAGAGGATAAGGAGTGCTAAAAGCAGTATTGTTGCAAATGCTATCAAGGCAGTTGCTGCAGGGTGAGTTTCAATCCAGCCTGGCTCTTTGAGTATTAGCTTGAGGGGTTTTTCATAAACTATTGATGATGATTGTACTGTTGCAAGGACTGTCAGTGCATATTTTCCTTCAGGCTCGTTTTCTGAGGGTTCTAGCACGAGTGTTATTGTAGTGCTCTCTCCCGGCTCGAGTGTTGTTGTTGTCGGTGTTATGCTCACCCAGCCAGGGCCTTCAACGGACATCTCATATGTTGTTGTCTCATCGCCTATGTTTTTTATTGAAAGTTCTGCGCTGCTGTGTTCGTGGTTTGTTCTTATTTCAGATATTTCTGGTGATATTTCTGGTATGTTTGTTGGTCTTATTATGAGCTCGAAGGGTATGCTTGCCTCTTGTTTTGTTTTTTCTGTTTTTATGGTCGTGTTTATCAGGGATGTTCCGTGTTCTGTGCAGTCTTGAGGCTCGGCTTTCACTTTGATGTTTTTGCTCTGGCCTGCTTCTAATACTATTTCTTTGTGTGATGTTGTTGCATCTTCTCTGCCTTGTGTTGAGATCTTGTATATTTCTGTAAATTCTGCAGGGTTTGATATCTTTATCTCGTATTCTGCGCTCTCGCAAGGGGTTATGACCTTGCTTGTCTTGCTCGCGGTTGCAATAAGCGATAGTTGGTGTTCTGCGCTCACTTCTTGTGGCAGGACGAGTTCCTGGATCCCGTCGCTAAAGTATATGTTTAGAGGGTATTTTCCTGGTTCGGTATCGCAGGGTATTTCATAGTACGTTTCAACAAGCGCTTTTTTTCCTGCATCAAGTGCGAAATTTATTGCAGAAAATTTTACGAATTGGCTCGCGCTTCCATCAACTGATATGCTGTATGTTGCGCGCTCGCTTCCGGTGTTTGCTATTGTAAGGTTTCTCTGTGTTGCGCCGCATATTGGTGCATTGACGCTGATATCTCCGAATGCTTGAAACTGGGCGCTGACGCTGGGAAGAATTAGGAAAAGAAGAAAGAAAAAAAGATGCTTGCGCATCGGCTCCTCAGTAGTACGTCTCTGTGCGTCCTTCCTCGCGGTTTAGAAGCGAGATCAGTAGCACAAGGCCTACGATGACGAGCAGCACTATGAGCACTATGAGCACTACTGTAAGAACTCCTACAGCGCTCGATGTCTTCTCGCTCACATTGGTTGTGAGCATTACCTGTTGGCTGAATTCTCCTGATGCGATGGTTGCAACAAGAGAGTGTGCTCCTGCAGGTGCATCTTCGTGGGCTGCTACGTTGACAAACACGGTCTGGGTTGCGCCTGCGGGCACAACAAGCGTGCTTGTTGGAGTTATTGAAACATCTGCCCATTCTGCGCTCTGTGTTTGCACTGTGAACGTTCTGCTCACTCTGCCCGCATTTGTTACGGTTATCGGATAGACTGCGCTCTCTCCAGCAGTGACGCTCTGTGCTTGGTTGCTGATTGAGACTGTAGTCTTTGGAGCTGCATCCTCTGCGCAGGTCTCGTCTTCAAGAACTGTTATGCTCTTGCGCTCGCTGACTTTCTTGTGCCGGCGTTGGTATTCTGCTTCAACAAGAACGTCATACACTCCTGGTTTTGAGCATCTTGGTATTCTGAGGAAGATCTCTTCAGTTTCTTCTTCCTCATCTCCATCGTCTATCTCTTCGATGTAGTCTGTTGCTGCGATGCCAAGCTCTGGCACGCTTACTGTAACTCTCACATCTCTCTCGCGCTGCTCTCCTTTATTTTCCACTCTGACAGTGGTTAAGAGTGCGCTTCCTGCGCGCACAGCGCTGTTTGGAGAGAATACTACATCGTCAATGCGCAGAGCGTGTCTTGCCGCATCGATTTTTAGGTTGTATTCTTGTACAAGTGCATTGTTGTACTTGTCTGCTATTGTTAGTCTTAGTTTGTAGTTGTCCCTGTCAAGCTCTGATGGTATTTTTAGCTTGAGTTTTTCAACATATGTTACGTTTGCACTGTAGTCTTCTGGCTGTGTTCGCGCTTGTATATCTTCAACATCGCTGAACTCATAGCCGTCTATTGTAATGCGCATTTGCGCATCTGAGATGTCAGCTGTTGGCGTAATTTGTACGCGTACATCGTATTCTTCTCCGCGCTCTACTGAGAGGCGGTTGTCCCCGTACGGGCTCAGGGTGGTGTCGTCAAATTCGACTTCCTCGAGCACGAGTGGGATTTGTGCTGCGCTCGCCGAGGCGATGACTGCCAAAAAGAGCACAAATGCGATAATTGCTTTTGCCTTCATTGGATATCCCCCCAAATTTCCCGTCGCAGGCGACAGGTCAATTGTTTTTCTCCATTAAGGAGTGGTTTTATTTTTGTGTTACTCTTGAGTGATATATATAAAGCTTTCGCTTAAAAGCCCATTATCTGACCTCAAAATCTCTATGGACGACACGATGCACGCTTCCAGAATCTATCGTAAGTCGTGCATAATACCATCCTGGAGTCGCTTCCTGCGGTATGTATACTGTAAGCGTCTTGATCTCTCGATCCTTTCTGTTGAGCTCTTCTACTTTGAGGCTCGCAGAGCGGACTCCAAGCTCTGGAACTGTTACCTTGACGCTTGCATCCTCCAGGTCAACATCTCCGTTGTTTCTAAAGGACATCTTGAACACAAGCATCCCTCCAGGCCCAACATTGTCTATGTAGTTTATTGAGCCTATTTGGACTGATTCTCTTTTGCTCTCAACTTTTTGCGCAGGCGCTGTTTGCACTGGCGCTGGCTGTTGAGGTTGTCCAGAGAATGTTACATCAACATTGAATTTCTGAATAGCTGCTAATTTTCCGTCAGATACTCTTAGTTTGACTTCGTGATTGAAGAACAGGTCAAAAAACCCAGGAGTCCACAAGACAAGCCCGCTCTGGTCTATTGTCATGCCATTTGGCGCAACATCCAGAGAATAAGACAAGGCATCTCCATTGGGATCCGTCGCAACTACTTTGTAAAGATAAGTTGTGCCAAGAACCACGCTTGTAACTGGCTGGCTCAATATTTGAGGTGCGAGGTTAACTTCAGGAGTTGGAACAGGTCCAGGTCTTGGAGGCACTGGATCGTTTACTTCTTGCGGAACGTTCTGATTGTTTGCAGGGTCAAAACCCCCTCCGTTGAAAGGATCAAACCCTCCTCCATTAAATGGATCAAGTCCGCCCCCATTGAACGGGTCAAGCCCGCCTCCATTAAATGGATCAAGACCGCCTCCGTTGAACGGGTCAAACCCTCCTCCGCTGAAAGGATCAAATCCTCCTCCGTTAAATAGCACTTGCGCGTTTGCTGCGCTGGCTGCCAAAACTAAAACTAAAAGTAAAATTGTTGCTTTTAGACTGCTCATTGCTTATCTTGATCTGTAGCCGCGTGGCTCTTCTTCGATGACAAGCTGTCCTGAAAGCACAGGGCCCAGCTCGTTGTAGCTTGCGCCTTGCTCGGAAGTTGAGAGCATCTGATGTGCTTCCAATGTGAAGTTGTGGCCTGCAGCCTCGCCTGCCTCATTAGAATATGGCAAGTCTCCAAAGTGTGCGATAACGCGTCCTACAGCGTCCTTGTTTCCAAGGCCAACATAGCCATATTCAGAAGCCTCGTCCATTCCTGCAACCTCGCCCCTTCCAAAGTGTTGGTATCTTTTTTGGGCGTTTGCGACAAGTTTCATAACGCTTTTTGCATCGAAGAGTGCATCAGCGCTTGAGTCTGCTCCTGTCAATGGTGCAAGGAGGTTTGCAAGCTCGTCAAGAGTTCTTTTGCCTGCAACTCTCTCAGGAGCTTTAACTATTATTCCAACATATCTCTCATCAGCTCCCTCTCCTCTCACGCAGTTGAGGTGGAAGTACAGGTCTCCTTCTGCAAGCCTCAATCCGTTTTGAACGTATTGGGCAAGCTCTCTTTTCCTCAAATCAACATTTTCTCTTTCGACATTGTCAAGCTCTGAGTACAATTGTGCTGCCTCGCGCACTTTTGAGAATGTGTAGTCGTGAGCTGTCTGCGTTGTTATGTTTGCAATATCTGCAGAGGTGATAGGCTCTGTCCCTGAGATCACTTCTGCTATGCTTCGTGCTCTCCTGTATGCGTCCTCGCGCCTCTGTTCGCGCGTCATTGTAACGCATCCAAGTCCCAGTGTTGCTGCAAGTCCAAGTCCTGCAATCTTTGTTGCGAGATTGTTTGATTTCTTGTTCATTGTTACCCCCATCAGTGTGATTTCCCCTTGGCAAAAGTGACAAATATAAAAAAGTTACTATTATTTAGTAGCTACCTATTCGCCAAAGAGGTATACAAACGAAAATGCGCCTTGTGCTTCCTTTTGCTTTGGAAGGTATTTTCCTTCAACGCCAAGGAACCACTTGTCGAGTATCTGTTGGCGAACTCTGAGCCCCACATATGGAGCATCTTCGCTTGATGTGCTTGATTGTGCAAAGTTGTAGCTTAGCTTTTCTTTTGTCTTTGAAAGTCCGCCTATAAGCGACAGGGATGCAAATCCCTCAGTTAGAGGAGCATCAGTAGTGTATATTCCAATTTCTCCTCCTGCAAGTATTGTTTGAAGATTGTCGTCCGCAGTAAGTTCTGAGCCCGAGCTTGTCTTGCCCGACGCCTTGCGAGTGACATCTGCAAAGCCTGCATTTGCGCCAAGAAGAAGCCCGCCTTTTTCCATAAGCTCTGGCAATTCCATTGTATATAGCGCGCTAGCCTCAAAAGAGTGGCCGTCAAGTGCAAGCTTGACTCGCTCTCCTTGACCATCTCTTGAACGGTATTCTCCAGATCCTCCGTCAACAAACTTTGCTCCCCTCAAAGCCAGCCTCAGATAGCCCTCTCCAACAGGCAATGCAAGCGTTCCTTTGCCTCCAAGTGAGAAGGCGCTCTCTTGCTTTATTGCAGCCTCGCCTGAGAGGTCTCGTCTTGTGGCATATCCGAATTCTGGAAGAACATTTATTCTGAAGTCTTTTGAGTCTTCTATTGAGTCATAACCAAGGGATAATTTTACATCCTGGCTCCAAAAGCGTGCATCGCTCTTGCCTCTCTCCCAGTTTAGCCCTTCGTATGATTCTATTGTTAGCGGAACTCTCTTTATTCCTGCAAGCCTTGTTGGGTTGACATATCCTCTAACGCCTGCGCTGTGTTTCTTTGAGCTCGTGCTCGCCTCAACACTTGCAAAAGCATCTATTGAGGGCACTCCTGCAGTGTCGTTTATTGTAATTCTCTTAACTGGTTTTTTTGCTTCTTGGACTTGCTTTTGCGTTACTGCGCATCCGCTTCCCAAAAGAGCTGTTGCAATGGCAGCATTTGTTGCAAGTGTCTTGAAGAATTGTTTCGTGCGATCGGCAAGTTTTGAATTTTTCATATCAACCCTCCCTCAACAAAGTGAGTACTAAACAGTTGCGAATTAACCAGTATATAAATGTTTCGTTACCAAGCAGTAACGATAAAGGCTTTTTCTAAAAATCATCAATAAGTTTTCAAACAGCTAAGAAAATATTGTAAGATGTTATGTAAGATGTTATTATTTCAATAGTGAGTGTGCTCTTCAATTTGTTTTTAATAGTCTTCGTCTCTTTCAAAACTCAACAAGGGCCTTTTTATCTTCTCAAGAGCTCTTGTCTTCTTTTTTGAAGGTTTTTCAAAAGCGAATCCCTGACAGG
The DNA here is from genome assembly GCA_003694525.1 of Candidatus Woesearchaeota archaeon. Classification (GTDB taxonomy): domain Archaea; phylum Nanobdellota; class Nanobdellia; order Woesearchaeales; family ARS49; genus J152. The sequence continues at coordinate 914 of RFLK01000068.1, read as the reverse complement.
TCCTTCAGGAAGGTTTCGAGCGCGTTTTATGTCTCTTTCAACCCTTTGCATTTCAAGCCTGAGATTGTCTGGAATGTTTGTCTTTTGCGGAGTTGATGTTTCTTTTTGTTCAATGTCAAGCACTCTCAAGTATGTTTCTTTTCCTTGTGTTGTGAATGTTTGGAGTCTCTGGCCGTCTGCGCTCATAATTGCTCTCTCTTCGATGAGATAATCCAGGGATGATTGTTTCAGCTCAAGGTTGCTGTGGGCTATGAGTGCTTTGGCAGTAGTTTTTCCTTCACTGTTTTTGTAGGCTTGTGCCAAAAGATCAAGCGTGTTTTGAGGCAAATAGCCCTCTTCTATTGCTTTTCTTGCGGACTCTATTGTTATGTATGCTTTTGGTGATGCGAACTCTGAAAGGTCTGACCCTCCTGAGTTTTCTGCAATTCTGCACAAGTATATTTTTTTGCCTTTGAGGATTTCCATCGCATCAGGCATTGTATCAACAGGCGCTCTTTTCGCTTTCAGGAGTTCTTTTTCAAGCTCGTTCAAGCGCCTGGTTGTTTGCCTCTTGTATGCTTCATTTGACTGTTCTGTTTTGGACATTATTTGGGCTATATTCGCATCTTGCCTCTGACGGTCAAGGGATTCTCTTGCAATTTCCGCGTATAGTCTTCCTTGCTCTGTTGCAAGATGGTCCAGCCTTCCGCTTCCTGACTTTACGCTCTCTTCCTTTGCTCTTTTTACGAGAAGCCTCACATCTTCTCTCATATTGTATATCTCGCGAGTCATCTCCTGCCTATAGCCCCTCTCTTGCACTATTTGTGATTGGAGATTGTCCATCCTCTCGTATAATTTTTGATCGTTACCCGCACAGCCGTATGAAAAGATTATTGATGCAATTGGGGCTATCAGTTTTTTTCTCATTCTGTGTT
>RFLK01000067.1 GCA_003694525.1 Candidatus Woesearchaeota archaeon | reverse complement strand
GGAAGTTGTCCAAGCCCTGCTGGAGATGATAGTGCTTGTTTAACTCCCCAGGCAATGCCAAAGAGTATTAGGGCAAGGCTTGGGATTATGAAGAACTTTAGAGGTTTGAAGTATATTATTATCCTGAATATTAGCGCGATAAAGCCTATGAAGTCTTTTATCGGGTGTATCGTGCTTTTTCCTTTTCTTTTGTAATAGTTTATTGGTATGTATTTTACTGTGTAGTCGTTTGTGAAAAATGCAAGGGTTATGGTTGTTGTGAATGAGAATCCTGAGGGGTAGAGTTTTATGAACTCTGTTGCCTTTTCCCTGTCGAATATTCTAAGCCCTGAATTTATGTCGACTATCTTTCTCCCGGCTAGAAAGTTTGCAAGCTTTCCTATTATCCATTTTGCGGGTCTTCTTAGAAGAGGTATGTGGACTTCTTTGCCAGTTCTCGCTCCAACGACCATATCGTACTCGCCCGCGTATTTTGCGAGTCTGAGCGCGTCTTCAATAGGGTAGGTTCCATCAGAGTCTGTTATTATGATCCATTTTCCTTTTGAAGCTCTAAGTCCGTCTTTCAGGCTTGCCCCGTAGCCGAGGTTGTAGGGGTGAGTTATTTTCCTTATTCCTTTGATTGTTTTCAGGACGCTTGCAGTGTTATCTTTTGAGCCGTCGTTTATTGCGATTATTTCGCACTCGCCAAGCTCCTTTGCAACTTTCTTGCATCTCTCAAGCGTGTCTTTTACTGCGTCCTGTTCGTTGTATATTGGGACGAGAATGCTGTATTCGACCATTGGCTGTTTTTTCCTATTTGGAATTTATAAGGTTTGTGTCAACTTCGTATATCCAGGTCTTGGAGTTGGGCCATCTGGAGTTTATGGTGTGAGCGAGCTTTGCCCAGTCTGCCTTATCAAGGGTGTCTTTCAGGTTGTAGTCGGAATTGCCTTTTATGGGTCCAGTCTCCAGGTTCTCGTGAACTATCACGTATTTTACTGGAGGTCTGTCTTTGGGGTATGGGAGGTGTTTTCCCACTATGGGCTCTGCGTATCCTGTCTTGAGCATTTTTTCAAATTCTGCCTTTTTCTCTGGGGCGAGCTCGAGGTATGCTCTTTTCTGTTTGTCTTTTGATATGAAGAAGAATGCGGTCTCGTAAAGTCTTGTTGTTATGATTGTGAAATCTCCCTTGGCTTGAGACAATATCGTCTCTGCTGTGCTCTCATAATCGTGTTGCATGCTTTGTATGTGGTCGCCTTTTGATATTTTGTTGATGAAAAAGCCCGTTTGTGCTGTCAAAACTAGCAGTGTTATGGCGATTGCAGGGGTTATGGCTTTTTTTGGAAGCCTCATCGCGCCTTTTGCTGCAAATATGCACAGGAATATTGAAGAAGGTATTATGTATCTTGGAAGGAGTCCGTGAAGTGTGAAGAATGCTGCGGAGAAGACTATGAACAGAACCATTCCAAGCTCTCTTGAGCTGATGCGCTTGGCTTTTATGATTGAATAGAGAGCTACAATAATTAGCGGAATAAGTATCCAATTGTAGAACAGGGCAGTTAATGTCACGACTAATTTTTGAAGTTTGGTGAGCTCGTATCTGTGCTTTATCAGTTCTATCTTGTATCTTGGGAGTTCGTTTTCAAATTCAAAATCGTATGCTGTAACAAAGCCTTTAAGGTGCGCAGGCGTTCTGGTTATGTATTTTGTTCTCTCTATTGTTCTCTCGCTAAAGCTTGAAAGGCCTTGTGTTGCGAGTATTGATTCTCTTGCTATGAGCGGGGAGAGGATTGCTATTGCAATGAGTGCTGATAGGAGTATCATTTTGTAATTGCTTCTCTTGGTTAGAAATCCCTTCCAGTCTCCTTTTGCAATCAAAAGTATCAGCAGAACTGGTGTGAGGAATATCATCTGTATCTTGTATAATAGTCCGAGTGCAAACCACGTTGCGCTTTTGTAGAAGTTCTTTGGATTTCCATTTTCAAGGTAATCGCAGAACGCGTCGAGGCACAGTATTGTGAATAGTGCAAGGCCGTTTTCGAGCAAGGGCGCTGAGCTCTCGTAGAAGAAGTATGTGCTAAGTGCTGTGAATATTGTTGCAATGAGCGCAATATTCTCGTTGTAAGCTTTTTTTGTAAAACGGTACAGTGCAAGAAGCGTCAGCAGGCTTATTGCAAGAGAGACCAGCAGGGTTGTTGAATGGCTTGGGCCTGCAATAAGGTATGTTGCTGTCAGGATCATTAGTTGAAGAGGGGGCCACGCGCTAAGCCCTGTGAATATTTTGTAGTGGGCGTGCCCTTCAAGCATTTTCCCTTGTAAGTTTGATAAGCTTCTGATGTTCCAGAGGTCTTCTTTTAGAAAGTCTGAAAGGTACACTGCAGCCCCTGCTCTCTGGTATCCGTTTGATATGTAAGTGTTTATGCTTGAGAATAGGAGTATGCAGATTATCGCGTACGCGGCAAGGAATGCTATGAGTGTTTTTCTTGTTTTCACGGCCTTTTGGAATTGAGCATTTTTTTTAAGTTTATTCCGCGCTCAGATATCTTTATATATTGTTTGAAAGGCGGTTGTCTTATGAAAAAGCCCACGCTTTCAGTTGTGCTGTTGAACTATAATATGAAGGGTTTGATAAAGGGAGCTTTGGACTCGCTTGAGAGGCAGGATTATCCAAAGGATGATTTTGAGGTTATTGTTGTTGATAATTGCTCATCTGATG
>RFLK01000066.1 GCA_003694525.1 Candidatus Woesearchaeota archaeon | reverse complement strand
TATTTGTCTCGCATAATATTATGTGGTCCTTTGTTGCTGTTATTGATATGTCCCTTGGTTGTTCTATATCGTTGTTAAATATCTTTATAGGGCTTGAGTTTGTCAGGTTGTTGTAGAATACCTGGAATTTTGACTTTTTCTCTGGCCCGTCTTGCCAGGCCATTGCAAAGTGGGTATTGTTCAAGGGGGTTATTGATACTCTTGATATTTCATCCACTGTGCTGTCGACAGTTCTGTTCTGGTGCAGAGTGGTGCCATTGGTGTATAGTGCTTTTATGTTCAGAACGCTCGTATTTGATTGTGTGTACGCTATTATGAAGCTAGTGTTATCGATAGGTGCAAGAGCCACGTCAGGAGCCTCTGTAAGCTCTGCAAATGCGGGATCGCCGTTTTTTATCAGAATGCTGTATTTGCTCTTGCTTATGTTTTTCAGCCTCACCCAATCTCCAGTGCAGTTTTTCTGGGTGAAGTTCCAGTTCGCACATTTGTACAATGCGTTTGCTCCTGTATCTTTTTTCACTTCAACAGTGGCGTTTGTGAAGTTGAGGCCTTCGGGGTCTATCGCATAAAGCATTGAAGCGATATTGTCTAATTTTATTATTCTGTTAATGGAATTCTCGTTGTGTTCTCTTATTGTCAGGTTTGTCAGCTTGTTATTTTGCATTGTGATGTGAATGTCTAAGAGTCCGGATAAGTTCGATTGTACATTCGCTGAGTATTGCAGATAGCTTCGGTTAGGGCTTACGAGATCTATGATGTTCAGGGGCACTCTTTCAAATGATGTGCTGTTCTTGGCTCTTGTGTTGCTTTCATTGTCGAATATGTATGCTGTTATGTTGTAATTTCCTACAAGTTCTATCTCTGTTATGTTTGCGGTGAATGTTCCGTTTTGAAGGTCTGTCAGGTTCTTCACTATTGTAGTGCCGTCTGGCAGGGTTATGTTTGCTGTGACTAGGTCTGGAGATTCCACGTTCTTTGTCTCAAGGGTGAGCCTTTGAGTATCATTGAGAAGAATGATGTTTTTTGTGACGTTGGTTTCTACTGTTGCATTTTCTATTGCTATCTCGATTGCCGCATAGTCTATGTCTTGATTTGCGTGATTGCTTGTTGTGATATTCAGAATGGCTTTTATGGAGTTTGCCTCTCGGGCATACGTGAACAGGTCTTCTGCAGCACAGGTGTTTTTTGTTTCGATTGTGCTTGCTGTTATGTTGCACGCGCTGATAAGGGTCTGCCCTTTTTCTATTTGCAGGGTTGCGTTTGCTTGCGTGGTGTTGAACTTGTGTTCTATTGTTATGTTGAGGCTCTTTATGGATTCTACGCTGTTGTTGTTTGTGAAATTGAACTCGAAAAGGTAGGATTGGCCGGGGTCTGATTTGTGTGCGTTGAATATGTCATCTGAAACGTTTGTAAGAGCAGGATTTGCCTGTACTCCTGCTTCTGTGACCTTGTTTGATGTCTTGATGTGTTCTGGGACTGTGAAACCATCCTGTGCGTTGAACGTCAGGTTTATTTCGTGCACGCTTGTTATGCTCGCATTGTCTTTTATTGTAAGGGTTGTCCAAGCGTGCGTCGAGTTTTGCGATATTCTGTAAAGGGCAGAGTATTGCCCGTCCTCTGCAAGAGAGTTGCATCCATCATCGTCCTTTAGCTCTACATTAGCATCAGGGCCTGATGGCAGGTCTATTGTTGCGGTTGCGTTCTTCACTCCTTCAGGGTCTGTTATGTTCACCGTAAGGCATACGTTGTTTTCAACAAAGGGGTTTGTTGGGGCTATTTGTGCATCTTCCACGGTTGGCGGCGTGTTGCACCTTCCGCTCCACTCGCTTCCATCTGAGTTGAAGCCTCTGAATATTCCTTGTTTTGATGCGTTGCTGTATGCTACGATGAATTTTCCCGGGCATATGCTCTTGTTTATTGAAGGCACCCTCCCTATTGCAGAGATTAGCTGGAATTTGGGGCTTTGTTGTGATTCAACAATAAATGGTGCTGTAACCTGAAGCCCTTGATTTGAGTATACTGCGGCTTTTATGGTATCTGATACGCTGTTTACCCAGACTATTGCAAAGTCGTCCTCTGATGCGAACTCGTTGCGTCTTAGTGTTGCAAGGGCTATTTTTGACTCCTTTCCGACGTTAGTGTCAACGTCCGTTGGCGCGGCTATTACAGTGTTGTTTATGTATCTGATTTCAAAAGTAATGTCTTTATCTTTTGAGTCAAACCAGGCTACGACGAATTTGTCATCATCAAGTGTTGTTGTTGCAACCTGCGCTCTTTTCCCTGCATCATCATCTACATCGACTTCTGGGACCAGTATTGTTCCGTTCTGGTTGAGTATTGCAAAGCTCACATCTGGTTTTTTCTTGTTGTTGTCGAACCAGGCATAGACCCATCTTGTTGAGTTCACTGCTGTGCATCCTATAAGGTTTTGAAGGCTGTGCTTTGGCCTTATGTTGTTGTCTACTCTGCTCTCTGTGATTACCCGTATGCCGTTGTTAAGAAAGCCTTGATAGTCGGCGTCATTGTCATTGCCGTTTGCATAGCACGTTATGAATCTGTTCCCAAGAGGTGCGATTGCCACATCGTTCTTTTTTCCTACTTTTGGGTCTATTGTTGTGATGGGGGTTGTGGCAGTCCCCTCGTCAGAGTATATTTTCTGCTTTAGCGCTTTTGATGGTCCGTCTATGTATGCTATTGCGAAATGGGTGCTGTTTATTGGGCTTATTGTTATTCTTGATCTCTTGTTTGATGTTGAGTCTATTGTTGTGAAATTTTCCACGACATCTCCGAATGTCTTCAGTATGGAAAATCCTGCCTTATTGGTGCCCTTGTCTATGAAGGCTATTGCGAATGTTTCATTGTCTATGGGCGCTAAGGACAGGTCAGGAACGTCTGTTTGTTCTGCAAATGCGGGATCTCCTGCTTTGATTTTTATTTTGTATTTCTTTCCTGAATCAAGGTCTTTTAGAAGCTCCCACTCTCCAGGCGGGCAGGTTCTTTGTGTAAAGTTCCATTGTGCGCATTTGTATAGCGCGGTCGCATTTCCTGCCTTTGATGTTATCTCTGCGCTTTGAAACTCAAGTTGCGTTGGGTCTATTGCATAGAGTTTCTTAAAAGAGCCCGAGGGCCCTGGGTTGTCTATAAGAAGTGTGTTTTTGTTTGGGTTTTGGGCTTTTTTTATCTTTATTTTCTGTATCGGGTGGCCTACTAGCTTTATTTCCAGAGATGAGCCTTTTTTCTTGGTTTCAATTTGTATGGGCGAGAATGGCGAGATTACTGTTATGTTGACGATCTTGTCTTTCAATCCTTTTGATAGTTTTTCATCAAGGCTGGATCCTCCAAGCTTTTCTGTCAGGTCGAAATCATCAAAGTCGAAATCGTCAGCAATAGCTGTCATTGCAAGTGCGAGAAGCAGTAATAGCAATAGCGCAGTTTTTTTCATTCCAGCTTCCTCCTTGCCCGGTGATTTACTGCAGCTATTGTGCTCGGATCTTTGTTCAGAATGCGGGCGATATCTGCTATTTTGTGGGTTTTTCTAAGGTGAGTTACTGTGTGTTCGAGAATTGAAAGTTTTCTGTCTGAGAATATTGAGAGCGGTATTCTTGGCTCTTCCAAGCCCTCAGGGATTGCGCGGGGCATCTTTTTCTGTGCTCTCTTGTTAGTGCTCCATATTCCTCTCTGGTCTCTGTTAAGCATTCTTGCAATCTCTGAATTCTTTAGGCCTTTGTTTTCCTTGAGGTATTTGATTAGCGCTTCTGCAGGGCTTAATTTGTTTGAGAAGATAGATGCGGGAACTGTGTTCTGGTTTTCAAGCAGGATTTTAAGTTGGTAGATTAGTTCAAACAATTTTTCCTTGTCCGTTAGTGTTTGCTCTCTCATTTACATAGAACGAGTAAATTCTTTGTATGTGGTAAGATGAGATGGTTTTTTGCTCTCAATCTACGTTCAACCTTTCTTTTTTTGTAAATGCCCACCTTTTTTCCGCCCTTAAAGGCTCATAAAAAGATATCTGTACTTGTTAATATGTGATTTTCTGTGCAGTCCAGAATGGTCATATTTTTGTTTTTGTGGCTTTTCAAGAACAACCTTTTTAAAGTAGTGCGTAGAGCTCGCTCTTATGCCTCCGTAGCTTAACGGCAGAGCAGCGGTTTTGTACGCTTTTTGCCAGAAGAACCGCAGGTTGTGGGTTCAAGTCCCACCGGAGGCTTTGTTTATTTTCCTGTTTTCTCTTTTCCATAGGCTTCAGGGTATGCGTGCTGAAGGGCTCTTTTTATTGATCTTCTAAATCCGAGGTTTTTGCTCGTCAGAAGGCCTGAGAGTCTGTATTTTTCAAAGTGTTCAACTTTGACTTTTTTAAGCTCGGAAGGGGAAATCCCAAGATCTTCCACCATCGCTCTTATTGCCTCTCTTGCATTTTCAAATCCTTCTTTGCCGCTCCATTTGTCCCTTGAGTAGTAGAATTGCCATTTTTTGAACCGGCCAGGGTATGCAAAGTTTACCGCCTCATAAGGGGATGTGTTGAAGTGTCCGCATAAAAGCCCTCCAAGACCGTGTCTTACAAAGTCGTCGACGCTTATTCTCTCTGGAAGCTCTTCAAGAGTGTAGGGTAGCATTTCTTCAACCAGCCAGGTTATTGCTTGTTTTTTCCTCTCATCAGCTCCCTTTCCGCTCCACATTCTTCTCACTTTTCCCATCTCCCAGGGTTGCAGCCAAGGGTATGTTGTTTTTAGCAGTCGGTATGCGGATCCTTTGTAATGAATGTCTCTGACTCTTGAAAGCTTGGCTTTTTCCAGATCTTTTCTTCGGGTTTTTGCAGGGGCTTTCTTTATTATTTCTTCGAGCGCGTGGGGAATTATGACTCTTAGTTTTTCTTCTCTCTCCTTGCAATCAAAAAAATGGTATGGCCAGTGGCGTATTCTCCCTTCAAGCAAGTCATTGTATGTCCTGAGAATTTCTTCTTGTTTTTCTTCTGGAAGCAGGCTTGGCACAGGATGCGGTCTTATTCCGAGCAGAGCGTCGAGCTTTTTTAGCACTGTTTCCAGTGGTTCTTTTAGTTTGTTTGTGTATCTGTTTTCCCAGGATTCCCTCGTCCTATCGATTTCTATTCCTGCTTGCTTGAGCAGTGCAAGCCTTCTCTCTGCGGTTCTTATCGTGATTCCAAGCTCTTGCGCTATATCGTCTGTAGTGCCAGAGCCTCTGTTCAGGACTATGCAGAAATCGTAAAGTTTGAGGTAGGTTTTCCTGTCTGTCACTTGGAGTTCTCTCTTCAGGAGAGTTTAATTTATTTCTAATTTCCAAAATATCCTTTTGGCTTTAATCAGTTTTAACTCTGCAGTGCTCAGAAAACTTTTATATTTGAACCTCTAAGCTAGTGGAATACATCAAAAGAGGGATGAAGAGGTGACACTTAACAATCCAGGATCCGCGTCTCAGCATAAGGATTCTCTTGACAGTTATTCTGCAGAAGATGGTGCTTATCTTATTGATGCGATTGACAGCTCAAGGGACGGGGTGTCCGGAAGGGCGCTATCATCGCTCGAGCAGGCTCTAAAAAGAGGATTTAATAGTGAAACTGAGAAAGCTTATAGAACCCTTCTTCCAGAGTCCGAGGGTTTTTATGTTGAGGATGCGGGCGTTGTTTGGAGGTTTTACAATACTGGATTCGAGCTTGGAAATTGGGTTGAAGAGTTGACCAAAGATCCTGTAGTTAAGAGCTATTGCACTCAAGAGCAGGCGATTCCTGTTTTGAGGGAAAATGCTCTTCAGCTTCCAAGCGCGCCAAGATTGTATAATATTTTGAAAATGATGTATAAGAATCGCAATAGCGCTCTTCAATCCCAAAGAGATGTTGTTGAGAAGGTTCGCTCTGGTTTGTCTAACCTTATGTGGCTTCTGACTGGAACAGCTCTTAATTATTCTTCTGATGGTTCTTGCAGGGTTTTGCACTGTTGGAATGGCTCTTTGGATAGTCTTGAGCTCGGTGAGAGTGCGAACCTTGTAGGCCCAAATGGTTGGGTTAATGAGCTTTCTGGATTTGAAGAGGCGATATATTCAATTTTCAAGGAGCGGGATTTGTGCGAGTTCAGGAAGGTTTTCAACTGGTTTTCTGGAGGGTTTGATCCTTATCTTTGGAGGGCTCACAGAAAGCCCGGCTTTGCGAGCAAGCAGGCAGTTGTCATTGGCAGGGATGATGGAAAGAATATTTTCAACATAGGTGCCAATTATATAGTGAAGGGCTGTGCTTTGGGTTGGTCTGCAAGACTCTCCATTGATCTTTGATTCTCATCCCAAATCCTACAATAATTTTTTATAGAATTAAGACAGCTCACTCTTATGATTAAAAGAGGGTGGTTAATGCTTGTTTTTCTAAGTTTGTTTGCCCTCTCTGTTTTTGCAGCCCGGCCTGAGAACTGTTTTGATACTAGTCTTCAGGATTATGGAGAGTACTCTTTGAAGGAAGTCAGGGACAAGTGGGATTATTATTCTTCTGAGTCTTCAGGTGTTTGCAGGATTTACAAGCCAGAAGAAATATACGCTGCTGATTGCAAGTTTAAGGTTCAGCTCTCAACTCCTGAGTATGGCACTCAAGGCTTCTTGTGTTGGTACGATGATTCAAATATTGGCGTCGAACCTGCCAAGGCAAAGAAGGGCGGATTCTTCTCGAGGCTTTTAGGCTGGTTTGCATCCCTTGTCGGAGGAAGTTCTATGAAGGTATCTGAGGCTGAGGCGAGAGCGAGGTTTATTGAGGTATTCAAAGAGGGTGGGCTTTCAAGAGATGCCTATATGTTCATACATCCGGGGCCTGTTGAAGAAGGTGTTATGATTGAGGATGGGTTTTTGGGGGCTGCTGTTTTGAATGAGCCGGCATATTTTGCTTGGATTGAGCCTTATCCTGATATGATGTATGCGCACCCTACAGCGTACTTGTTCATCTATGGTGACGGCACGCTTGAAACTTATGAGGGTGGTGCCTGGCCGATTGTTGATGGTAAGGACTTGCGCAAATTTGGCAAGCGTTTTTCATCGTCAGAAGCGGGCTCTGGCAAAGGCTCAGGCGTATCGGGTGCCTTTTCAATAGAGTTTACGGGAGCGCAGGTCTCAGATGGAAAGGGCCCGCGATTAAGGCATATTCCAAGATTTGCAAGCGCTATTCCGCCAGCGGCCACGCCTGAAAAAGAGGTTGAAGAAAAAGAGTGTCCTCCTGGCTGGATAAGGCAAGAGGTCCCTCCGGGAAAGGAGCGCGGAATTGCTATGGCCATTGCTTCTAAGGGAGATTTAAAAATAGATTTTGAAAAGGAGTCTCAGCTTTTTCTTGAGGCTGCCGAGTCAGGCGGTTTTGAAAATGCGGGAATATTCAATACCATACCTGCAGCAAGTTCTAAAATTGCTGAACTGGATCTTGATAAGCGCTCCTCTTTCGCCTTGTTTATCGGAGCTCACGGAGCCGGTGTTTGGAATGTAAAAGGGAAAGTAAACGGTGAGTCTGTTGAGTTTAAGAACATGATTTCAGCTCGCCCTCACGAGACCAAGTCCTTTGGGTTCCCTCAAGGATTTGAGCCTGAATCAATTAGTAGAGTTGGTTGGTGCTTTTCTCTTGGTGGCAGTGCTTGCAGATTATTTAAGGTGAGCGCTTTGGAAGTAGTCCCCTCTTGTCGCAAGTTTTTGGTTGTGGACTCTTGTCTCTCAGGTAATCTTGTAGATGAAAGTCTTCCAGGTTTGTCTATTTACACCGCAACTGCCCGGGACACATTCTCGTGGGCAAAGACTAAAGGGGGTTCTAATAACAGATGGTTTGGAACTTTTGCTTACGAGTTTTCAAAGGAGCTGTTAAAGCAGGTCCCTGAAGATCCGGTATATCCTTGGAAGGATGAGCCAAAGCCGGATTTTGATGCTGCCTTTTCAAAAGCCTATCAGGAAGTTATAAGACAAGTTAGGGGAAAACCGCCATTAAGGGGCTATTTAAGCTTTTTGGGGCTTAAAGGAAAGTCTATTCAGTTTCCTCAATCCTCCAGCTCTCCTGTTCCTGGGGATTGTGGATTGGTGCCTAAGTGTGTTCCTCCAACAGGCCTGCCTCCAGAGGATCCTCCTTGGACCGAACCTGGAAAGCTTACTTGTGATGAGATGAAGAGGGTGGCGTTGAATATCCCTGATGAGTTGGAAGATGTTCTCAAATTAAGTGATGAGGGATTCCCTTCTAAGAAAAATGCTACAAAGTCAGAAGTAGTTTCAAATTTTATTAAGCTATTTGAGTCTTTGAAAGGTTGTTATAAATGCCCTCCTGGAGAGTTACCTTCTTGGAAGGGTTGCGAGCCTTACAAGGATGCTTTTGAGATATTGGATTTGCTAATTGGAGGTATGAGGTCTGTTGCGCAGAGCAATTTCAAATCAGACTTTCCGGATAAGATTGTTGAGCGCACTAAAGAGCTGACTTCAAAGCTGAACTCCTGCACTATTCAGTGTTCTAAAAGGCCTATAACAGGGGGAGTAAAAAAAGCAATCAAGATTGGAGAGCGGGTTGAGCCTTCTGGAAATTGCGAGAGTTTGGGAATTGCTGAGCTATTTGATGATAGGAGGAAGTGCAAGGCTGCATGCGGTTATGGTGATTGCGATAAAGTCCCTGCTTCTGCTGTTGCAACTCAAACTGAGATGAAGAAGGCAAGAGTTTCAAGCAATTTGCGTTGTTGGTTCTGCAGGCCTAAAAAGGGAGAGTCTATAATAGGTGAGATAGGAGGAATAAGCATTGTCGATGGAACTGGCTCTGGCGAGACCGGGCCGGTAGGTTCTGCAGGTGAAAAAGAGCCTGTTGATTGCAGCAAGGCTTGTGCAGAGAGGGGAATGTCCACTTCAAAGCCGAGCAGCTCTTCCATACTCTCTCAGCTTGAAAGGTATCGTTGTGTTAGCGGAGCGTCAATTCGCTTGAGCAAGGCTACAGTTGGCTCTTGTACTTGTTATGGCACGCCAAAGCTTTTTGTAAATCAGGAAAAGCCCGTGTGCAAGTCAACGCCTTGCGGTGATGTGCCTTGCGATGAGCAGAGGCAGTGCACAGTTGGTGATACTAAGGTTACAGTGTCTTGTACGTGGAAGGGTTGGAAGGAATTAGGTGAATATTCTTACAGTCCTGTTGTTGGCGGGTCCTAAAACGTATTGTCGTTTTGTACTTGCAATATTGTTTTATGTTTGTGTTCTATTGTTATTGTTATGAGGAAAGAACAGTGATGGATGAGCCCGGGAACGCGAAGCGCACCCTCCCGGCGCGATAATGGGCCTTGTGCTGAGCGCAAACTAAGCTAATATGCTATATGCCTTGGCCTCCCATCACTTTCTGTCTTTCTTTTTGGAATTAAAAAGAGTTTGTTGTGGCTTTTTTTGATTGTTGCAGGTTTGAATTTTAGTTTAATTTTGGCTTCAGTCTTTCTTCTCTTCTTTTTTCTTGTACTCGGTATATCCGCATCCGCCGCAAACGTCTCTGTTCTTGTGTTGCGCCATAAAGTGTCCTTGCCCGCATTTAGGGCAGCTTTTAAGTGCTCTCTTCAGTTTTTCTCCGTCTTTTGAGTAGCGTGTCCAGATTCCTTTTTTGTCTGCCATTTACTTTGCCTCTTCCTTCTTTTTCGGTTGTGCTTCAACTTTTTCAAGTGCTTCTTTGCTCTTGTAAACGTTTGCTTCAAAATTTGCAAGAGTCTTTCCGAATTTCCCGTATATGTGTTTTACGCACACCGCGTCCTTTGCGCAGTTGTACTTTTTTGCAAGCGCTTCTGCAAGCGTATCGTTTGAGGGTGTTGCGCCTTCAAACTTTAGCACTCCTTCAACTTCTGTTCTGTCCAGAAGCTTGTTTTCCTTTTCTTGTGTGATTTCCAGTTTCATTTACGTCACCTTGATCGCGTATTCGCCTTCTTTTGTTATGCTTAGCTGTTTTGCAATGTCGCTGTTTTCAGGTTGCACTATGTAGATTCTTCCTTTCCAGTTTTGCACTGGTTGCCCTGAGTGGCACATTGGGCACTCGTTACCTTCTGAGAGGTATTTGCAGTTTTTGCATGCTACTTTTTTGCTCATTTCTTTTCCTCTTCTCTTACCCATTCGAGCTTTCCAAGCCCGTTTTGCCTCATTGTCAGCCCTATCTTCGGGTTTGTAACGTCTTTGAATGATACTGCGATTACGCGCGCAAGGCACTCATCGCCTACTTTGAGCACTCTTTTGCTTTCCCTTCCTTGAAGGGTCTTTTCTTTGCTGAATGATACGAAGTCGTCCATTGTCTGTGATATGTGTATCATTCCATCTATTGGTCCGAGTGTGATGAATGCTCCAAAGTCTGCAATGTCTTTTATTTTTCCTCGGACTACTTCTTGAAGTTCTGGTATGAATGTCAAAAGCTCGAAGGTGCTCTCATAATAGCTTGCGCCATCGCCGGGTATTATTTTTCCCTCGCCTATTTCTGAGACGTCTGTGCAGTCTATTACAACGCCAAGGTTTGGGTCTATTGTTCCTTCATACTTTTGCTTTACTGCTTTGAGTACGGCAGTTTTTACCTTCTCCCCAAAAAGTCTTGGCGGGACTCTTATATGATCGCGTGCTTGTATTTTGTAAAACATTTTTGGCCTCCATCAATGCTTGCAGGCTCTCAGAACTGCAGGCATCTCATCATTATTGCCTTGGCAAAATGGGTTTTTATAAATGTTTCGCCAGCTCATTTATAAAGGATTTATAAGCGCTATGAGTGCACCCTCTCAAGGATCTTTTTTCCTCTAATTGTTATGATGTCAACGCCCTTCTCTTTTAGCTTTCTTTTGAGCGCTCTATCCATTGTTGCGATCAGAGTATTTTTTCCGCCTCTATCAAGCAGGATATCGTCTGTGTGCCCGCCTTTTGTTTTTATCACTTTGATTTTTTTTGCTTGTATCAGGGTTTTTGCAAGTTTTGCGGTTTCAGCATCCCGCCCTCCTCGCTCTTTGATGTTTTCAAGTTCATCGAGTGTTCGGTCAAGTATTGCTATTGTGTGTTTTCCATCAAGTATTCTTTCAAGCTCTGAGAAAAGGTCTATTCTGTTTTTCGCGCATTCGAATATGAAACTCGTGTCAATTAGAACTAGCATGGTGTCTCCAGATCCAGCTTGCTATGCTTGATATTATTATGCTGTAGAGTATGAATGCGAAGGTCATATCGAGTATTATGTTCATCCCGTCTATTGCGTATACGAGAAGGGAGAAAACAACCGCGGCAGTTGCTATTCCTTTTGGCGAGTTGAGGCTCATATAGAGCAGGTCGGAAATTGTGTATTTCTCTCCGTGAAGGGATATCCACACTGATATGAATCTTATTGAGATGTATGTTAGGAAGAGTATGCTGCTTGTTATGAGAAATTCTTTTGTGTACGGTATTCTTATGATGAGCCCTGTCAGCATGAATATTAGTATGTATAGTGCTTTTGCGACAACTCCTTCTGCAGACATTAGGGCGACTTTTTCTTTGACATAGACGTTTCCGAAGAAGAGCCCGAGTGATGTGACTGATAATACTCCTGACCCTCCGAGGTTTTCTGCAAGAACGTATGATAATAGTGCTGCTACTATGACTGCAAGAGGTGAGTAGACTTCAGTGTATGCTTTTTGTACGAGTTTGAATAGTATTATTGCGCAAAACACGCCTGCTCCTATTCCGACTATGAATTTCATTATCAATGGTTGCAGTTGTTCTATTAGGTTTGTTGTGATGTTCTCTGTTTGCATAAGGTCGAGTATAAGGAAGGGGAGTATGACTGTTAGTGGTGTGTTGAATATGCTCTCGAGCTTGAGCATTGTGAGCGCTTTGCTCTTTCCTCCGAATGCTAGCACTGCCTCGGG
This sequence comes from Candidatus Woesearchaeota archaeon, assembly GCA_003694525.1. GTDB lineage: Archaea > Nanobdellota > Nanobdellia > Woesearchaeales > ARS49 > J152. The sequence goes on along the minus strand of RFLK01000066.1, from coordinate 7,948 downwards.
GCTTGTTCCTATCATTATGCTTGCAAACAGGAGGCTTGTTGTGAATGGTATTTTCAGAATAAGGCTTGCTGTTGCAGAGAACAATAGCAGGGTGAGTGCGCTGAATATGAATGTCAGCCTGATCGCTTTTAGTGAGAAAGTGTCAAGATCGCGCAGTCTCAGTCTTGTGGTTGAGTCGAATACGACCATTGCAAGGGCAAGTATTGCAAGTGATGATAGGAATACTTCGGGGAATTTTATTAGAGCCTCTCCGTTGAGTTCTACTCTTCCAAGGAGAAGGCCTGCAAGTATTAGGAGCAGTATGTCCGGTATTTTGAGTTTTTTTCCTATCCACGAGCAGACAACGCCTACGAACAGTAGGACGGCGATTGCTGTTGTTATTATTAGCGCTTCAGACATGTTTTCTATTCAAGTTTGCCTTTCAGGCTCCCAGTTTTGCCGGTCGCTTTCTTTTTCCTCTTTTTTTGTATTCTGTTAAGCGTGGTCTGTTTATAAGTGTTCTGCACGCCAATATTTTTAAGCAGTGGGTAATTCTTGCGATTATGCGCTACAAGCCCATTCTAAGTGAGGTTCTTGAACGTATAACTCCTGGCAGGCAGGAGAGGGAGAACGTTCTGCGGGAAGTTTCAGCTTTTTTGAAAAAGCTTAACAGCGCTCTTGGAAAGGTTGCAAGGGCGAAGGCAGTTGTTGGGGGCAGTTATGCAAAGGATACTTGGCTCAAGCAAGATCACGACGTTGACATTTTTGCAAAGTTCGCTTTAAGCCATAAGGGTGATGATTTGAGTGGGTTGCTTGAAAAGGCATTGGAGGGATTTAGCCCCGAGCGTGTTCACGGGAGCAGGGATTATTTTTGGGTTCGCAACAACATACGTTTTGAGATAGTGCCTGTTCTTGACATCAAAAAGCCCGAGCAGGCTGAGAATGTGACTGATTTTTCTCCTTGGCACGTGGATTGGGTGAATGAGCACGGCAAGGGGTTGAAGGGGGATATTCGTCTGACAAAGCAGTTTTGCAAGGCGGCTCGCTGTTATGGTGCTGAGAGTTATATTAGGGGTTTTTCAGGCCACGTTGTCGATATTTTGACTATTCACTATAAGGGGTTCATTCCGCTCTTGAAGGCAGCATCGAGGTGGAAGCCCAAGGTTGTTGTTGATTTCAATAATGTGTACAAGGGCAGGGCTCTTCTTATGATGAATAAGAGCAAGCTTGAAAGCCCTCTTGTAGTTGTTGATCCTGTCCAGCCCGAGCGCAATGCAGCAGCGGCTTTATCGGAGGATAATTTCGAAAGGTTCAAGGTTGCAGCAAGGGAGTTTCTAAAGAATCCTAGTGTTGATTTTTTTGAGGAGCGTTCTGTTGATTGCAAGAGTCTTGCAGAAAAGGGGCATCTGATAAGGGTTGAGGTCAAGACCTTGGATGCTAAAGAGGATGTTGCGGGTGCAAAGTTTGTCTCAGCTTTCAATTATGTAAGGTCTGCGCTCTCCGATTTTGGGGTGGTTGATGCGCTTTGGGAGTGGGATAGGAAGAGCAGAGGCGAGTGGTTTTTCGTTTTGAAGAAGAGGAAATTGCCCAAGAGCTTTGTAAGGCTTGGGCCGCCTTTAGGGCTTGCGGGCGCTGTTGAGCGTTTCAAAAGGGCGCACAAGGATACATTCGTAAGGGGTTCGCGCATTGCTGCAAGAGTTGAGCGTGATTTGACAAGTGCTGAGGATGTGTTAAGATCTGCTCTTGCTGATGAGTATGTGCGCTCTCGCGTCAAGGAGGTGTTATTATGAGTTGGCTGTGGCCTGTTTTGTTGAGTATGTCCCCTTTTGTGGAGTTGAGGGCGGGAATTCCTGCAGCCCTTGCGCTTGGCTATTCTCCTTTTGTGGCTTTTGTCTTGTGCGTCTCTGCAAATATGCTTGTAGCGCCTGCAGTTTTCGTGTTTCTTGAGTTTGTTCACTATCGCTTTTTGCATGTTGATGGTTACAGGGCTAATTTTGATAGGGTTATGGAGCGGGTAAGGTCTAAGTCTGAGCGCTATGTTGAGCGTTATGGCGTTTTGGGTTTGACTCTTCTAACTGCTGTTCCTCTTCCTGGAACTGGTGCTTATTCTGCGACTCTTGTTGGCTGGTTTTTCGGGCTTGGAAGGTTCAGGACTATAGTTGCGGTCTCGCTCGGAGTTTTTATTGCTGGTGTTCTGGTGTCTGTTCTCTCTGCAGGGGGGCTTGCTCTAACCAATATGTTTTTATGATTTGAACTTTAGGGTTGAGGTGTTATGGAATTTATTGATGCGGGGTGGAGTTATGCGTGCTTTTGAGCGTATAGCGGATCTTTTGGACTCTGATGTTGGCTCTGCTATTGTGGGCCCTGAGCGTTTGCCTTTGAATAAGGGTGCTTTTTCCAATATCTCTCCTGCGTGCGAGGACCGTCTTGTTTTTGTTGACAGCGGATCCGGTGATATTCTCAGCTCGTCTCACGCAAGCGTATCTCTTTTGCGCTTGTGTGTTGTTCATTACGTAAATAATAAGAGGGCTTCTTTTGATAGGCGGGAGTGGTTTGTTGTGATCTCTCCAAGATCAAAGGATGGCTCTTGGGAGTATTCTGTTGTTTTTCTCTCTCGCAATGGAGATGTTTTAAGGGAGTTGTCAGTGAACCCTCTATCGCCTTCAATCTCTTCTAACGGCAGGCCTGCAACTGCGTCATCTGTTCTTGGGGTTGTGCGAAAGCTTGTCGAATTTGAGACTTGCGCCTCAGAGCTCTCGTCAATAAGTTCTGGAATTGTTGTTCGTGATGGTGATCTTGAGGCTGACAATGAGGTTTTATCTGACGCTCTTGGCAATATTTTGAGGTTTGCAAACTCCAGCAGTCTTTTTGCTCTCGGGCTCTCAAAGTCGTCCCGTCTTTTGACAGACAAGGGAGTGTCTGCTCAAGTCGCGCTTGATTCTATTGCGCCTGAGGGTGCTTGGGTGTATGATGTTGGGGCAAATATTGTGTTCTTGAAGCTTCATTCTCGCTCAAACCACATTTTTCGCTGTGACTTGATTTCAAGGCGTTCTGATGATAATAAGGTGTGGTCTGCTCTTGTTGCAAACGCGTCAGACCCTTCTTTTCTGGGTTATCCTTACGGGCTGGCAGATGCTGACAAGTTTGCACAGGTTACAATGCGTGAGGCTTCTTCTTTGCGTGCGCATTTTGCTCTTGTAACGCGGGAGAGGTTTTCTTCTTGGGAGTCTTGTTTGAACGCTCACGACATTTTAAATAAGCTCTAATGAGTGGTAACACATCTTTTTATGCGTGCAATTTTTATTTGATGTTATGGCAAAAAGACAAAAGCGGTCAAGAGATTCCAATGTTGGCCATTGGGCTTTTCTGATTGGCGTGTTGCTTGCAACAATTGCAGGATTTGTTCCTCAACTGCAAACGCCCAAGGTCACGTTGATTCTCGCACTGCTGGGTTTGCTTGTGGGTCTTTTGAATATTACGGCAAAGGAGACTCAGGCGTTTCTTGTTGCATCTGTTGCTCTTGTTATAGCGGCGGATGCTGCAGCTGACATAATTTCCCTTGGAGTTTTGCTCTCCGTGATTTTGGGGAATATTGTGACGTTTGTGTTTCCTGCAACTCTTTTGGTTGCTTTCACGTCTATTTGGAAGCTTGCAAGCGAGAAATGATTGCAAAATGATTGCAAATTGATTTTTTTCTGATTTTTTTTATCTTGTCTCTTTTATCTCTAAGATTAACATCGATTTGATCAGAGAGTATTTTTTTGTTTCAAACTGTTGTTGCGCTCTAATGCACAATGTTTATATATGCTGTTTTATTAGTGTGTTTAAAGAGAGGTGCGATGAGACGAGACAATAAGTTCATTCTTTGGTTTAATGAGATAGGTATAAAGGATGTTCCTCTTGTTGGAGGAAAGAACGCATCTCTTGGTGAGATGTATCGCAAGCTTACAAGAAAAGGAGTCAAGGTTCCAAATGGTTTTGCGATAACTGCTCACGCGTACAGGTATTTTCTCGAGCAGTCTGAGGCCATGCCCAAGCTTAAGAAAGCGCTAAAGGGGCTTGATGTCCGCAATATAAGTCAGCTTGCAAGGGCGGGTCAGAGGGCAAGGGAGATAATTTTGCATTGCGATTTTCCGCCGGATTTGAGGGTTGCAATAACTCAGGCCTATTATGAGTTGAGCAAAGAGGCTGGCAGGAAGAATCTTGATGTTGCTGTTCGCTCAAGTGCAACTGCAGAGGATCTTCCAGAGGCGAGTTTTGCAGGACAGCAGGAGACTTTTCTCAATGTTAGGGGAGTTCACGACCTTCTTGATTCTTGCAAGCGTTGTTTCGCCTCTTTGTTCACAAACAGGGCTATAGCATATCGCGAGGAGAAAAATTTCAATCATTTTGAGGTTTATTTGTCAATTGGTGTTCAGAGGATGGTGCGCTCTGATCTTGCAAGTGCGGGCGTTCTTTTCACTCTTGATACTGAAACTGGTTTTCCCAATGTTGTTTTCATAACTGGAAGTTATGGTCTTGGTGAGAATGTTGTTCAAGGGGCGGTAAATCCTGATGAATGGTACGTGTTCAAGCCCACGCTTCTCAAGGGCTACAAGCCCATAATTGACAAGAGGCTTGGTGAGAAGGAGACTAAGATAATTTATTCTCAGGAGGGCACAAGGCCGATAAAGAAGGTTAACACTCCTGTAGAGGAGCGCGAGCGTTTTTGCTTGTCTGATGAGGAGGTTTTAACTCTTGCGCAATGGGCTATAACGATTGAGGACCATTATAGCAAGGAGAGCGGTCGCTGGATGCCTATGGATGTTGAGTGGGCAAAGGATGGCAAGACTCACGAGCTTTTTGTGGTTCAGGCTCGTCCTGAGAGCGTTCAGGTCAGAAAGAAGCGCTCTGTTCTCGAGAGGTACAGGTTGCTTGAGAAGGGCGAGGTTATAGTTACTGGTAAGAGTGTTGGAAAGATGATAGGTCAAGGGTCTGCTCACGTTATCAAAGATGTTAGGGATATTAGAAAGTTCAGGCCTGGTGAGGTTTTGGTAACTGAGATGACTGATCCTGACTGGGTTCCTATTATGAGGGTTGCAAGTGCTATTGTGACAAACAGGGGGGGCAGGACAAGTCACGCTGCAATTGTGAGTCGGGAGCTTGGAATTCCTTGCATTGTGGGGACAAACGATGCAACTCAGAAGGTACGTACTGGGGATAAGGTTACAGTGTCTTGCGCAGAAGGAGAGGTTGGCAAAGTTTACAGGGGCTTTTTGAAGTTCAAGGTGGATTCTGTTGATTTGAAGGATATTCCAAAGCCGAGGACGAAGATTATGGTTAACATAGGAGATCCTGATAGGGCTTTTGAGGCGAGCTTTTTGCCGTGCGATGGTGTGGGTCTTGCGCGCGAGGAGTTCATCGTCAATGAGTTCATAAAGGCGCACCCTCTCGCATTGCTCAATTATGACAAGCTTGATGACGTTTCAAAGGAGAAGATTGATGCTGTCTCTTCCGGCTATGATGACAAGTCTCAGTTTTTTATTGACAAGCTCGCGCACGGTGTTGCTTTGATATCTGCCGCGTTCTATCCAAGGCCGGTGATTTTGCGTTTTTCTGATTTCAAGTCCAATGAGTATAGGAATTTGATAGGTGGCGCCGGCTTTGAGCCTGAAGAGGAGAATCCTATGATAGGTTGGAGGGGTGCTTCAAGATATTATAGCAAAGCCTACAAGGACGCGTTTGCTCTTGAGTGCAAGGCCATAAAGAAGGTTCGCGACGAGTTCGGCTTGAAGAACTTGAAGGTTATGGTTCCTGTTTGCAGAACTCCTGAGGAAGGGCAAAGAGTTCTTGCTGAGATGAAGCGCAATGGTCTTGTAAAGGGCAAGGGAGGGCTTGAGGTTTTTGTTATGTGCGAGGTTCCAAGCAATGTGATTCTCGCCGACAAGTTTTGCGAGGTGTTTGATGGTTTTAGCATAGGGTCAAATGATCTCACTCAGCTGACTCTTGCTGTTGATCGTGACAGCGAGCTTGTGGCTCACATTTACGATGAGCGGAATGAGGCTGTAAAGCGTTTGATTTCAAGCGTGATAGCGACAGCAAAGGAGTATGGGAGGAAGATTGGAATTTGCGGTGATGCTCCTTCAACTTATCCTGAGTTTGCAACTTTCCTGGTCGATTGTGGAATTGACAGCATAAGTTTGAGTCCGGATGCGGTCATTGAGACGTCGATGATTATTTCAAAGCACGAGAGAAAGTCGGAAGGCTTGTTGAAAAGGGTTGCATCAAGGGTTAATTCTCAAAAGTGGTACACCAGTGCAAAGAAGACAGCAAAGAAAAAAGTAAAAGCACGAAAGTCTGCAAAGAAAAAGGCAGTCAAAAAGAGGAGAGCATCAAAAGGCAATGTCAGGACAAGGTCTAAGGCTGGGTCGAAAGGGAAGCGAAAGCGCTGAGCTCTCAAAGCTCTTTCGTGATGAGAGGAAGGTTAGCGAGCTTGTAAGGGAGCTGGCCCAGGGAGTTTTGGATTTGAGCGATTTTGTTCTGGCAAAAAGTGCTGTGGAGCTTGCAGCAGCGCAGGTTGCGGGTAAAAGGCTTGCAGATGCTTGCACGAGGGTTGAGGATCTCATTCACGAGGTGAAGAAGGATTTGGGTGTTCTTCTTCTCTCTTATGAGAGTGTTGAGTTTAAGGGCATCGAGAGGCCTTTGCACGAAATGGAGGATTCAGTGTCTCTGATCCACGGCGATTTGGATGCTTTGAGGGTTATAGCTCAGAACTTTCACAAGGCAAAGGATCGCAAGGTTGCTTTTGCGAATGCTTCAAAGCATTACAGGGCTCTTGTAAAGCACATTGTAAGGTTGCTTGTTGAGGAGAATGAGCTTTTTGAGGTGTTGGGATGACTTGGTGGGGTCGCAGTGTTAGTGTAAATTTGAAGGGTTGTGATCCTGATTTGATAAGAAGTCCTGCTGCTTTGCGCAGGTTTGTTCGCGAGTTGTGTGAGAGGATTGATATGAAGCGCGTTGGCAGGGCCAATATCAAGAGGTTTGGTAAAGGGTCGCTCAGAGGGTATTCTCTTATGCAGTTTATTGAGACGTCAAGCATAACTGCGCATTTTGATGAGGTGGGCTCTCGCGCGTTCATAGATATTTTCAGTTGCAGGCGTTTTAATGCAAGGTCTTCTGCTCTTTTTTCCAAGAGGTTCTTCAGGGCAGAGGGTGTTGAGTATTCTGTTTTTGAGAGAAGGTAGTCTTGGAGTTGGCGCGCTCTCTTGCTTACAAACTTTTATAAGCTCATTTGCAGACTTTGGTGTTATGGCATCGCGTGGTCGTCCTGCAAGATCTCAGATAAGGCAGAACATAATCGAGATTTTGAATGTTGCAGGTCCGCTTTATGGTTACAAGCTTCACAAGTTTTACAATGAGATTTTTCCTTCTTGCACGCGCGAGAACATATATTACAATTTGCGCAAGGGTGTTGCTTTAAACGAGCTTTCAATTGCGGATGTGCGTGAGGAGAAGGGGGAGTATTCTTGGGGTTCTGTTGTTGAGAAGAAGTATTACAAGCTTGGCCCTCGTGCTGTTCCACGGGGCGATGAGCGTGTTCGAGAGTTTTTTGAAGAGTTAGAGAAGTTGAGTTGCAAGCGTGAATAGAATTATATGCGCTCTCTGATCTGGCTGGGCTTATTCTTCTTCTCCAAAGCTCTCTGCCTCTTCCATTGTTTGAAGGACTAGAAGATCCTCTGTTGTGAGCTTGTCGCCCCTTGCAATTTTTTCCCTGACTTCTTCCTGCTTCTCGCTCAGTTTTTTCTGCTGTTGGGCTTTTTCTCTTTTTCTTGTTTGTTTTTCTACTTCTTGGATTTTTCCTGTAAGTTGTGCGAGTAGCTTTTCGAGTTTTTTCTGTAGTTTTCTGATTTCTTCTTTTCGGGTGTTTATTTCAGTATTGAGCTCTGCTTCTTTTTTGCGAAGCTCTTCTACTTTCTCTGATACTTTGAGC
>RFLK01000065.1 GCA_003694525.1 Candidatus Woesearchaeota archaeon | reverse complement strand
TTGAAGTTCAGTTTGAGGGGCTTCCTGATTATTTGAAGGCTTACAGGAGCTCGCTTGTATCTTTTCTAAGGTCTGAGAAGTTCAGGGAGAGAACAGGGTACGATTCCATTGCTCTTCTGGGAACTAAAAAGCCAATTAATAAGTCTGAGTTGAAAGAGCACAATATATTTCACGCTGCAAATGTAAGGACTCCTCTTGAAGAGTTGAGCGTTTATACTGTGAATTTGCGCAATCCTTCCATTAGTGTGTCTTTGACAAACAAGCTCATTCTCTGATTATTTTTGCGTATTTCTCAGCAAGCTCAAACAGAGTTCCATCTTGCCCTGGATTGCTTAGAAGGGTTTTCCCTTTTCTTTCAGTTTTCTTGAAGTTCTCGTGTAGGTGTCCTGAAAGCGCAAGTATTGGTTTGTGTTTTTTTATGAAATCAGTGTAGCTTGCGCATCCGACGTGTTCGTCAAGCCAGTCAAGGTAGTCTAGTTTTGTATTGTAAGGCGGCGCGTGAGTTATGAGAATAAGGGGACTTTTGATTTTTCCTTTTGTCGCTTTCGTGAATGCGTCAAATTCTGCGTCCCTGTGCCTTCCTCCATAAAATCCGCCACCTCCATGGCCCACTATCCTGTATCCGTTAGCTTCAAGTATTGATAGATGGGCGTATGTTATGTTTTTGTATTTCTGGCAAATGCGTCTTATCAGCTCGTCATCTTCGTGATTTCCTGGAATCAGGATCACTGGCGCGGGCAATGAGTTTATTTTTTTGAGAACGTCTTTTACGTTCTGTTCAAATACTGTAAAGTCTCCGCAGCATATTATCAGGTCTGGTTTTTGTTTTTTTGCTTTTGATTCTAATCTTTTGAATGCTGACTGTGAGCTGTGTATGTCTGTAAATGCAAGCAATTTCATAATATCTTATTCTTAACGCTTATTTATAAGCTTTTCAAGTGATTTCTGAGAGTGTTTGTGATATTCTGTGGCTGTAATAAAATAGTTCATCTTGGGAATGCTATCATTATTATTTTCCTGTATGTTGTAAAGTTGTTTAGAACGTACGTCTCAACTATCATTCCTATTGCAAGGACCAGTATCGCAATTCCTAAAAGGCATAAATTGTACTTTGTCACATTCCACATTTTTTTTGATATTAGTTTTTCTTTGACTATTCCGTCTGATAGGGTTGAGCCTGATATCGCAGAGAGCATATAGCTCAGGCCTTCCAGAAAGGTGTGCGGGAATACGGATAGTATTATCAGTGTGAATACTATGAAAGGGTTTGCAGTTGATACCAGTGCTGCGGTTTTTGCAAGATTTCCGAATATGGTTCCCCAAACGCTTGCGTTCCACACTATGAATACTATTCCTCCGTTTCCTGCAACAAGAGATAGGAAGAATGACAGGCCAAGAACGTTAAGATTCCAGGTGAAAAGGTCCCAGAAAAGAGCTGTGCTGAATGTCGCGCCTCCCGAGGACGCCTGTCCTGCTACTATGTCAAGTTGAATTTTGAAAAGGTGGCTTACTGCAAGTTTTGGCAGAAGTATTGCAAAGATTGCAAATGTGAAGAACACTCCGAAGAATATTGCAACATAGACTTTTGCGTGAGGTATTGTTTCAAGCAGGAATGATTTGAATGATGGCAATTTTCTGTTTGTTATTTCTGCAGAGTCTGTTAGCTTGAACAGCGATGGCATGCAGAAAAGGGATATTATTCCTACTGCGACCAGTGAAGGATCGCTTGGCCATATCATCAGCGCGATGAATAGCGCGAGTATTGTATAGCCCATCCCTAGCAGGAATCCGTACCAAGGGTGGTCGTGCAGGTATTTTGCAGAGTATAATTGTTCAAACACCATCTTTTTCAGGTGGAATGATTTGGTTGTTTTTAAACGTTGCTTAAATCAGTGCAGGGTTATTTTAGGCAGTAATAGTCTTGCAATACAAAGTGGCCCACTTGAGATAATTGCTTTACAACATTGAGTCTTCCCTCTCCTATCCGGGTAAGCTCTTTTGCTATTTCAAGTCCTTCTTTTCCGAGTTTTATTCCTATAACTGATATTGTTATGTTTTGGGCCTTTGCTTTTGATGCTGCCTTTAATGTTTCTTTTTCCGGATCGTCTCCAACAGTCGGCAGTGCGTCTGTTAATATTATCAGGTGTTTTGTCTCTCTGCACCCTGAAAATAGCTCAGAGCTTTTTTCTATCATTTTTGGAAAGTCTGTTTGCTGGCTGACTTTTGCATTCGATATCTCGTGAAGTATTCTCCCAAAGTCCTGGTTCGGTCTTATTGCTGTTGTTACATCAGAGCCGAATATCACAAGTCCCACGTTGTTTTTTTCTGATATCGCTCTGTGAGCAAGAGCAACTCCTGCTTTTTTGCACACTTCTATTTTTCCTCCCTTCATGCTTGCAGAAGAATCTATTGCAAGTATTATGTTTATTATTCCTCTTCCTTCTCGCTCTGATACCATAAGGTCTTCAGGAAGTATCTTATCGTGCCCCCTTCTTACAGCTCTTCTCACGCTTTTTCTGACCGATATGTCCTTGTATCTGTCCCCTCTCCTGTATTCTCTGATTCCTGCTCTCTCGCCAAAGTGTTTTGTCTTCTTGTTCGTCTTCTCTCCTATTTCATCTTTTGTTATGTAGTTATCAAGCTCACTGAGAAGATTTATTGCTGCAAGCTCAAGGCCTTTTGGAGTGACAAGCCCTTGTTTTGTTATAAGGTCTTGGGATCTTAAGTCTGCGAATTTTTTTCGTATGTTGTCCTTTAGCAGGTCTTGAAATTCCGGAATTTTGGAGTTTCGCTCTATTGAGTTGGGGTCGTATCC
>RFLK01000064.1 GCA_003694525.1 Candidatus Woesearchaeota archaeon | reverse complement strand
TTCCTTGGCAGAGAATATATGGGAACAATACGCACAACAGTGCTCATAAACCCTAAGGGCAATGTAGAAAAAATATGGAAAAACGTCAAAGTCAAAGGGCACGCACAAGAAGTTCTCGACTCAATACCAAACAAATAACATTACTCGAAGTATTATCATAACACAACCGATAAAAGACCAAAAAACAAGAAAAACACCATGAGAATAACAATAGACACAAAAACAGACTCCCCTGAGGATATAAGAAAAGCAATACACTTTTTGAACCAGTTCCTTGCAGGCATACCAGCACACGAAGAGCCCCAAACCCTCTCAAACATGATGGGAATTTTTGATAATCCCGAACAAAACAACCAGCCAGATCAAGAAAAAAAGAGCGAAGATGACGATCTTGGAATAAAACTCTACTGATAAGCTTATAAAAAAAGGCTCATTGAGATCAAATATGACCTTCAAATTCCTTGAAGAATTTGCAACAGCAGATATCGCATTCATAGCAGAAGGGAAAACCCTCAAAGAGCTTTTTCAAAGCGCAGGAGATGCGCTCATAGAGAGCCTTGCAAACCCAAAAACCGTAAAAAAAGAGCTCACAAGGGAATTCACCGTAAAAGAAAACACACCGGAAGACCTTCTATTCTCATTCCTTGAAGAGATAATATACCTGAAGGACAAAGACGGAATGGTCTTCAACAGCCTGGAAGTTGAAGTAGATGAGAAAAACCTGCAAGCAAGAGCAAAACTTAAAGGGGCGCACATAGACCCTGAAACCCAAGAGCTTCGCAACGATGTGAAAGCCGTCACAATGCACTATTATAAAATAGAAAAAGAAGACGAAGGCTGGAAAACAAGAGTGGTGCTTGACGTATGAGAAAAGAAAACATCCCAAAGCCAGAGTTCAACAAAATAAACGACTACACCTGGGACATACCAAAAACTTACAAAGAAGGGATGAGGGTTCCCGCACGCATATTTGCAAGCGAAAAGCTACTTGAAGAGATGGACCTTTACGTTTTCGACCAGATATCAAATGTGGCATCACTTCCAGGAATAGTAAACCGCGCAATGTGCATGCCAGATGGCCACTCAGGGTACGGATTTCCAATAGGAGGAGTTGCAGCATTCGACACACAAGAGGGAGTAATATCTCCAGGAGGAATAGGCTTTGATATAAACTGTGGAATGCGCCTTATAACAACAAACCTCTCCCCAAAAGATGTTGAAGAAAAAATCCATGAAATAATAAGCGCGCTATTTGAAAAAGTGCCCTGCGGGGTCGGACGAAAAGGATTTGTCCAAATAAGCAAGGAAAAATTCTCACAAGTCATGCAAAACGGCGCACGATGGTGCGTTGAAAACGGGTATGGGTGGGATGAAGATCTTGAGAGAACAGAAGATTTCGGCTGCCTCGAGTTTGCAGACCCGAGCAAAGTCTCAGAAAAAGCAATAGCGCGCGGTTTCAACCAGATCGGAACACTCGGATCAGGCAACCACTATCTTGAAATCCAAAAGGCAGACTCAATATTTGATGAGAACGCAGCAAAAAAAATGGGAATAGAAGAAAAAAACCAGATCTGCGTTATGATACACTGCGGATCAAGAGGTTTTGGACACCAGATAGGAACCGACTACCTCAAAAAATTCCACAAAGTGATGCCACAGTACGGAATCAAAGTTTCAGACCCAGAACTTGCCTGCGCGCCATTTAACAGCGATGAAGGACAAGACTACCACAAAGCAATGGCCTGCGCGGCAAATATGGCATTTGCAAACAGGCAAGTCATAATGCACAGAGTAAGAGAAGTGTTCAGCGAAATATTCAAAACGAGTGCTGAAGACCTTGGAATGCATCTTGTTTACGATGTAGCCCACAACACTGCAAAAGCAGAAAAACACAAGGTCGAGGGCAAAACACGAGAGCTTGTAGTCCACAGAAAAGGGGCCACACGCTGCTTTGGACCGGGAAGAGAAGAGCTCGCACCAATATACAGGGACCTTGGCCAGCCAGTAATAATAGGAGGAAGCATGGAAACACAAAGCTACCTTCTACTCGGAACAGAAAAAGCCCTTGATGAGACCTGGGGATCAACAGCCCACGGGGCTGGGAGAACAATGAGCCGAACCCAAGCAAAGAAGAAAATTCAAGGCAAAGAGCTTCAACAAGAAATGCACAAAAAAGGAATACACGTCAAAGCAGCAAGCTATTCTGGCCTTGCAGAAGAGGCAGGCTTTGCGTACAAGAACGTATCAGAAGTAATAGAAGTTATGCACAAACTTGGAATAAGCAAAAAAGTAGTAGCATTCAAACCTATCGGAAACATAAAAGGCTAGATGAAACCAATCGCAATATTAATCACTATGAGAGAAAGATAAAACAGACCCACGCATAAAGACGCCGTTCTAGCACGATCCTCGCTGAGAAAACGCAGACACGCGACATAAAACATCTTTCCACCATCCAAAGGGCCTATTGGAACAAGATTGAAAAGTCCGATGGCAAGATTCAAAACAAAAAGCCAATAAGCAAACCCTGAAAGCCACTTTAAAGCATAAGGCATAAGAGAGCCCCAAGACCTCACAAAACCCTCATCAACAACAAAGTCCTGAGCAAGGTTCAAACCCAAATACGCCCTGCCAGGATTGGAAGGATCCTCGCCCAAAATAACAGGAACCTCCCTGCCATCTACTCTTAGAATAACCTCCTCGCCTGGCTCTCTTTCTGAAAGAGCCCTATTCAGATCATCAAAAGAGATCACACGCACAGGCCCCAAACCCTCTATAACATCCCCCTTCTCAAGACCCGATCCTGTGGCTGGGCTCTCTCTTGCAAACCCAACAACCTTCACG
>RFLK01000007.1 GCA_003694525.1 Candidatus Woesearchaeota archaeon | reverse complement strand
CTTTATATTCGAAATTTCGCTAAATTGGATAAAAAAAGTTTGAGGTGTTAAGAACCAATGCAAGCAATCCCAAAACCCGAAACTCGTGTTGAAATCGTCGAAGAAGTCGCAGAGCTCAGACTAAAAGAATTCATCGATGTTGTTTTTACTCTCTGTGTTACTGCTCTTGGAGCAGTGGGTTTAAAAAATACTCCTGATAGCTCGTCTGAAATAGTACTATTTGGACAAGAAAGCTATGATATTACAGGACTTCCTTGGTTTGATGATACAATGTTAAGAAATCAGATTGTAACAGCAATAACAGTTGCAGTTTTTATTGTTGTGTCTATAACTTTCGGCTACTTCAAAGCAAGGTATGGCCGTTAAACCTATGAAGTTATAACAAAATAGAACAAAATTAAAAGTTACGTATAATAACAAATTTAGAATAATATCAAAGCTATTATTCGAACAAAGCACGGGGTTACCCGGATTCGAACCGGGGCGACGAGGTCCCAAACCTCGCATCATACCAAGCTAGATCATAACCCCATTTTCAGTTTGAAACACCAAAGCCATTTAAAAAGGTATCTGCTACGGGCTTGCGTATTCCAATCACTTGTAAAAGTTGAATTTTCTGAGTTTTGCACTAGCAAGAGCGTTTGACACTGATGCCTGGATGATTTCATTGCGTATTTTTTCATATCCTTTGCTTATTGCTTTCTCAAAACCGCCCATCTTTCGCGCTATTATCTCAACTCGCCTGTACACGTTGTCAGAATCGTTTGTTGCAAGATATTGCCATATGCTTACAATGCAGTCAATATCGTTTGCGAGCGCGGAGATTATGCAACTTGATGCAAGATACTTGTCTTTGTCAAATAATTCCTCAAGATAACTGATTCTTGCGGGCTTTGTGATGAAAAAATCGTTCCCTACGCTCGTGTTTCCTTGCCTTAAGAGCTCAAGTCCTACGTAGTGCTCGAAAGCCTCTCCAACAGATTCAACCCTAACTCTTTCCCGAGCGCTGAGCGCGTATTTTATGTTGCTTAGGTGAATGTCTGTTGAGTGTCCGAACTCGTGAGCGATCAGGTCAAGCGAAGCGCTTTCCTCGCGGACCAGAATCTTTCCGTTCCAGTAGATTCCGTGAGGCATAAGCAGGCCAATAAAGCCTTGATCCATTATGGCATCTATTGTTGATTTTGGAACTATGTCAAACTTTTCAAGATCATAATCTGTACCGCTCAGCTTTCCAAGCCATCGGATGTAATCAAAAAAGAGCTCTTCTTTCTCACTCAGATCTTCTTTGCATTCGGAGCAACCCTTGCATAGGCTGTTTAATTTGCCTATGTATTCGTTCCAAGAGGATGAGACTGCTGGTGGGCTGTCGGGGGCCTTGGGCCTTATTTTGGCGCTCGAACAGCCGGATATTGTAATTGCTGCAATAATGCTTGTGAGAGATTTTTTCATATAATGCTATCTGAGGAGTTTATTTAAAAAGCTCTTGACCCAAATATGTCAAATTTGTCACTTATCGGTGGCATATTCGTTTATTACTTTGCATAGTTTGCGAGCATCCTCTATACAGCATAACTCAATACGGCCTTCATCGCCTCTTAATATTACATTGCCTGCGCGGAACGGCTTTTGCCACCAAGCCTTTTTGAGTCGACAAGAAGGGTTTGAAAGAGATTCTTTTCTTGAATTCCACAAACCCCTTGATATCACAACCTTTCCTTTGCTAACTGAAACAGAGAGCGAGCGAATCGCAAGCTCCAAAACAACGAGAATTGAGAGAGCCACAGTAGATGTTGCAATGCTCGCAGAGTCCCTACCAGAGTCCCAAAGCCAAGTTGCAAAAAGCGCGAGAAAAAGCACTGCAAGATACCACTTTGCAAACAACAGGCGAGATGATCGCGTTTTCATATTTTTAAACTGCATTATTCCCTATAAAAATTTACTTGCAAATCTTAGCGCTCAAACAATGCCTTGATAACGATAGTTGCGTACGAGCCTTTGGGCAAGAAGAAAGAGATGCGGGCCTTGAACATTCCAGGATGAAGCTCGTCCTCATCAGCCTCTATTTCAAGATTTTCAGGGCTTATGAGAAGAGGCCGGTTGCGCGATATGAAAACGTGCTCGGAAGTGAAAAAGTCAGGAAGAGATATGCCTTCTTTTCTCAATATGGATGAGATTACCCTCATCTGTTCAGGGGGCGCTCGCATATCTCCTGAAATTGTAGGAAACGACCCTGCATCGATCTTTGATCGAGGAAATATCAACTTTCCTGCAAGATACTCAACAGAATAAAAACGATTGCATTTTTCCTTCAATGCCTTTTTTGCGCATTCATTCCACAAATAAGACTGGTATGCGCTGAAAAACAATTGCCTTATTCCAGAGTAGAGCCTTTGGAATGCTCCCTTGAAGTCTTCAGGAGCGCTTTTGAGATGAAATACCATTGAAGCATCTGATGTCTTCTCAACGCCAAGCTCTTCCGCCTTTTGAGAACACTTTTTCCAATCGCCCCAATTTTCGACAACAAAACGCTTGAAAGCCTTCACATTGGGCTTTGTCCTCTTGCGAATCGCAGATATTATCCTCTTGACAGCACTCTCATAATCCCCTTTCAGAACATCCTTTGCTATGAAACCATCAGTTCCTGCTAGTGAGCCAAAGCGCTGAGAGTCGAAATAATTCGGCACTTGAGCGTCTATTAGCGGAGCGTTGCGCTCTGCACTCTCAATGTCTGATTCTGAAAGGTTGCGCACAACGATTGTGAATTTGTTGCCGGCAAGATCTCCTGTTCGAAGACGCTCTTGAGAAAAACCGACCAGCTCAGAGCTAAGATTTTCCTGTTTTATGTTAAGGCATTCCGGCCTTTCAGTCTCCACGGAAAAAAACTGGGTTGTTATTGCGTGAGTGTCCTTGAGGCCTGAAAACCCTATCTTTCGAAAAGGCACCTTGCAGTGCTCAGAGAGTATCTTCTGGGCCGCAAAAGTTGTGAGCTTTTTCTTCGTAACCCTTGCAATCGCAAAGTCTCCCTTCTCAGACCAGCTCTTGCTTGGAACCTCTTCAACTATGAAATCTGCAGGCTTGCAACGCAATTTCATGATGTATACGACCTTTGAGCTATTGGCAAGCATTATTGAATAATGAGCCTGAAATTCACTCCTGGAAGGTGATTTATCAAAAGCTTTAAAAATGATGCGTTTTCTACCGCTTAAAATGGGGGATCTTAGGGAAATTTTACTCAAAAAACTGCAGGATGCTGCAGCATATGCCAACGAGCAGAAAAAAGACAGCGAAGAAGATATAAGCGTTGGAGAGAGCCTTGGAGTTGTTCCAACTCCTGGCGTTCCATATTCACTTGCAAAAGGAGCATATCAGAACGCCCTGTACTTCAAATGCCTCAGATCAACATTCTTGACACTTGCAGACAAATTGAAAACCCTTGAGTGCAATCACACAAGCGAAGCCTTGATCAATGAAGTCGATTCTCAAACAGCAAATTTTGGAGAAGATAAGATTCTTGAGAGCGAATACAAGCACGTACTTGACGAAATTGTCAAAGCAACCCTTTCAGGAACAAGCGCTCTTGAAAATCTTGACATAAAACACATTCTAAGAAAGCCCTGCTATGTGCACCAGAAAATAACAAGGGCTCGAAAAGGATATTAGAAAAAACCGCCTTCAAATTACACCCGCAAAAGAATTTGATGTGAAAATGCGGTTCTTTCCCTGGCTTTTCGCCTTCTTTGTCAGAACGCTCAACCTGTTCTCAAGCTGTTTTCTGTCAACTCCATCAACCCTGTACTCCACAACAGCACCGCTGACAGTAATCTCATCCACTGCCCTATCCGAGCCTGAGAGGCCCTTCTTTTTATTCAGCTTAACCATAAGTTGACGGCTTTTTTCTTGAATAGCCTTTCTAACCCTGTCTGCAAGAACATATGCCCTATCCTTGCTCAAACCCGGAAGAAGAACTACAATCTCCTCACCGCCCCACCTAAAGACCATATCGCTCTTTCTGACACTGCTAATAATTACTGAAGCCACAAACTCCAACACATCATTGCTGGTCTCGTGTCCGTAAATCTCATTGAACTTTCCAAAATTATCAATATCAAACCAGGCAAGAGAGAAAGTGGTCCCGGTCCTGTCAGCATACGATTTATACTCTGCAAACCGCTCTTCCCACGCACGAACATTATACAACCCGGTCCTCTCATCTATGAATATGAGCGATTTGAGCTTGACCTTCTCCTTTTCTGCAACCTCGAGCTTTTCGCGCTGTTCGCCAAACTTCTTTGCAGCAGAGAGTCCGCCAAGCTGGATAAAACGCCGAGCTTGAGGAGTTAAGAACTCCCAATGATTAAGCAGTGCAGTCTGGTATCTTAAAAACTCA
Organism: Candidatus Woesearchaeota archaeon; assembly: GCA_003694525.1. Classification (GTDB taxonomy): domain Archaea; phylum Nanobdellota; class Nanobdellia; order Woesearchaeales; family ARS49; genus J152. Next base: position 7,282 of record RFLK01000007.1, on the reverse strand, counting down.
TCAGCTGAAGTGAGCATAGAGACATCACGCGCGATATCATCTTTAGTTATCTTTGGCGATCTTTTGAAAATGCCCAAAAAGCGCCTTGGCGCAAGATGCCTGTGAACAATATCCTGAACCTTGAATTTCTTCTTGAACAAAGCGCCCAAATGATCCATAACAGCCCGCTCTTTTCTGACCGCATCGCTTATGGACTTCAACATGTGCTGCCACTGGTATACAAGAGTATCGCACTCTGCCTGAACGCTATCAGGATCGGTCTCTTTTTGAACAAGAGCTCTTGTCCTCTTCAAAAGCTCAATCTCTCTTGAAAGCTCTGAGCGCAACTCCTCATGAACAAGTTTCAACTCGTCAAGCTTGCGAGATACGTGCTCAAGAGCATCCTCTTCTGCACGCTCAGCACCTATCTCTTTTTCAATCTGAGCTATCAGCTTTGAGATTGCCTTTTCCTTTCCTTGAGCGAATGCCTTGCGCAAGTCCTCGGCATCGTGCAGACGAACAGAAACCTGCTTTCGAACCCTTGCTCTCTCAGCCTCTACAACGCTCTTAAGCTCCTTTATTCCAAGATCCTCAAATGCTGATAGAACCTCCTTTGAAATCTTTGAAAGAGTGGCTTCAATCTTCTTTCGAATACCTTTATCACCTGGCGACTTCTTTAAATCATTCAAAAGATTGCACAAGCCTCTTACAAGAACCTTGTGATCGTGCAAGACGCTTATCCTCTTAGTAAAAGTTTCAAGATGCCTTCTCTCCTCTTTTGAGATGCCCTCCAAAAACTTGACGAACTCTTCAACAAGGGTCATAATAACGCTTAGAGAAGAGCCTCATATAAATATTTGGGCGCAATACAATACTACAACAACTATTAAATACTAAAATTGCCCACATCCAACCTATAAAAGAGACAGAGAACAAAAACAGAGAATGAACGAGAAATATATTGCAGATGCAACGGCAGATGCAACAGGAATGAGCAAGGATGATATAAGCAAGTTCCTTGAACTGCACGAAAAAACAGAGAACCTGCTCTCTGAGAACAAGATATCAGAAGCAAAAAAAGCATACCTTGACGCTCTTGAAGCATACCACCAAATACAACACGGCAGTCTTGAAAAAATACACAAGGACTTAGCGTATGAGGCAATAACAGAACTTTTCGAGAAGGTCAACTCTGCAAAAGAGCGCACAAAAATACCATACAACCTGATAGCAGCAGCAATACTCATAGTAGCATTCTCAATAGTGGTTCTCATAAACCCAAGCATAGTAGGTTTTGTAGCAGCAGGGGACACGCTGACAAAACCTCTCAATCTTACATTCTCAGAGAGCGGACTGCAATCGATAGAACTTGCAGACAAGCCATTATCCCTGAGATTATCAGGACACTCTGACGGCAGAGCAAAAGTCTTCTACAAGAAAGGGAAAAAACTTGAACTGATAGTCGACACTTCAGAGCACAACGGAACATTCAAGGACGTCTGCAAAGAGACGTGCACTGTTGGAGCACAATCCAACATTGTTGAACTCTTTGTAAGCGTTGAGAGCGGAACAATAACCCTTGAAGAGATCAAATACACGGTCGAGCCCAGAAAGAACACCGCGCCTGCTTGGAGAGGCAGCATAAGAGAATTCAGAGCAAAAGCAGGAAAACAGACAACAATAGACCTTAAAGACTTCTTCACAGATGCTGAAGGAGATGAGCTTGTGTTCTTGAGCACGAGCGCTGACGGGCTTGATGTTGTAGTTCAAGATAGCAAAGTGCTAATAACTCCTGAGAGCCCCGGAGAGCGAGAGCTAATATTCATTGCTTCAGATATGAGAGACGTTGCACGCGTTCGAGTGAAAATAATAACAGACTAGTAACAGAATAGGAAAGTCTTTAAGAGGTCCAAAAACACCCCAAGGTTTATAAACGCCTCCTGCTGTATACTCTGCAAATGAAAAAGGGGCAAGTGACAGTCTTTATAATCATAGGAATAGTGTTGCTTCTAATATTAGGACTTGTCCTTTACTTTACAGGAAGAGCTGAAGAGAAAGCCTATGAGAGAGCAAAACCCCGCCTTGCAGAGCTTCCAAGCAAAATAGCCCCCATTCGCGATGCAACTCAAACGTGCATCAGACGCCTTGCAACAGACGCGCTTTGGAAAATAGGCGCTACGGGAGGATATCTTGACACGCAAGGCCTGTTCTCAAACCCGGTAACACCAACTGAAGGCAACGCGATAGAATACACTCCAAGACAAGGTCCGAAAGTGTCATACTGGTGGCATATGTCAAGCGCCAACGATTGCACTGAAAACTGCAAGTTCGAGAGCGAGAGGCCTGCATTGAGGCGCGGAGAAGGAGTTGGAAACATAGAATCGCAAATAGACAAGTACGTCAACGAGAACCTTCCCGATTGCGTGCTAACGCTCAAAATCCCCGGATGCACTGTACAACAAATAGAAGAGCCCAAAATATTAACTCACGTGACAGACGCTTCAGTATACTTTGATGGAAAATACCCCTTGAGAGCAACCTGCGAGGACCAGAGCGCAGTTGTTGATGACTATTATGTTGACATTCGCGTCAAGCTTGCACAAATATACGATCTGGCAACAGAAATAACAAACTTCCAAATAAAAAACGCAATGCTCGAACAAGCAACACTCACAATACTGCAAAGCCACAGCGGGAGAGGAAGAGAACAGTTGCCCCCTTTCAGAGATCTTGAATTCGGACCTCCATCGCTTGGCTCTTACTGGATAAAATATGAAGTTGCAGAAAATTTGAAAGACGTATTGACAGCAACAATACCGCTAATACAAGCAGTCGGAGCAAAAAATTACAATTACGTAATCCCAAGAAAACAAGTAAGGGACAAAGAGCTTTTTGAACTAGTATACAACAGGCAATTTGCGCTACCTCTCAACAAAACATACCCTCAAATAGAGACGCGCTTTGCATACCTTCCAGAATGGGAGCCATATTTCGACCTTAACTGCAACGGACAATTCTGCGGAGCTGATTCTGGAACAAACTTCTACCTTCTGCCATTTAGCATAAACAGGTACGAATTCGCGTATGATCTGAGCTATCCAGTGCTTGTAGAGCTAAGACAGCCTGACGCGCTTGAAGGAAAGGACTACGTATTCCAATTCTTTCTTGAGCAGAATCTGAGAAACAGCGCTCCATTTAATAGCGACACTAAACTGCCCCAAATTGAACCAGCTCAAGAACCATCAATATTCTGCAATCCTGACCAGAGAACAAGCGCTCTTTTAGACGTGTTCGTAAAAGACGCTGACAGTTTGAGAGCAATAGACGGGGCCACTATAAGCTACATATGCGGAAAAAACAACTGCAATTTGGGACAGACAGCAAACGGAAGCTGGCAAGGGCGGCTTCCAAGATGCATTGGAGGCGCTTTGAGGGTGACAAAACCAGACTACAGACTCGCAACAGAACCTCTCGACACATTCGATGAGCGAGAGAGGTCCTTGTCAATCGAACTTGAACCCATAAAAACATACAAGGCAAGAATAAAAATACGCCCGATAACAAAAAGAGAAAAATACGACGAGTGGAAATTCGAACAAGCACTTGGTCTTTTAAGACCCCCTGCAAAAATGAAATCTATTGTAATGCTGTCAAGAGAAGGAACAGAGTTTGAAGAGCCATTTGTAAGCGTTACAGAAATTACCGGAAGTTCAGCCTCAGAGATCCGACTCGTTCCCGGAAAATACAACGTAACAATAATCAGCATGCTTCACGACGATCTGAAAATACCCGCTGACAGAAGATGCCAGAGCATAAAAAAAGTATTCTCATCAGACAGAGAATGCTTTAACGTTCCAGAAAACCCAATACTATTTAATGAAACCCACCCGCTCCCCTATGGAACTCTTGAATACGAGTACGAGTTCACAAAAGACGCGCTAAGAGGAGCGGACACAATAGAATTCAGACAGTTCGTAGTTGCGCTTGACAGAGTGGAAGAAGAAGATAGAATAGTGGAAGACCTTTCAGCACTTGAAAAAATCAACCTTTACTCTGCATCAAACCCAATATTGATATGGCCAAAAATATCGTGAAAAAAACACCAATAATCGGATTGTGCATGATCTTGCTAATTCTGACAATACCAATAGCGTCCGCACAGCAATTGAACATAGTAAGAGTGTCCGGCAAAGACTCGCCAAGCGGTTATTCAAAAACAAACGATGATCTTGAAATAGAAGTAAAAGCGCAAATACCCTATGACCAGAACATAGGAAAAGAACAAGTGCGACTGTTTGTACAAGACGCTTTTGCTTTCTTTGACTCCTGCCAGAGAGACGGAAATACCCAAGTGCACACTTGCAAGTTCAGCCAGCCAGGATTTTCGAGCTACACCCCCATAGACTTCACAATAAAACTATTCGATGACGACTCTAAAATTGTCGCTGAGAAAGCTCAGACACTGCAAGTTGATGCAATTGCGCCCCAGTTCAAAACTCTCGAGATCGGCCCTGATAAAACAAATGGAAAAGTTACAATAGACTACAAAATAGAAGACTACGGAATAAGATTCGGACAGGCCACAAATTGCTCAGGAATAAAAGAGATGTCAATAACAGGACAAGCGCTCAACGTGACAGAGCCTGGAGCATTAGGACGTTGCGTTCAAGAGAACAAGCTAGAGATAAACCTTCAAGAGACAACAAGCCTTTGCGTTAGCGCAAGCGACTGGACAGGACACTCGACAATTCCAAAATGCAAGAAAATATTCGTAGACTCAGAGCCTCCAAAAATATACGATGTTAAAATAGAAACCAACAAAGGACTTGCACTAACACACGTAAAACAAGAAACAAACGCGATAATAACAGCAAAAATAACCGACGATGTAGAACTTGAAAAGGACAGCGTTACAGCAAACTTTGCAAAAATAAGCAAGATAAAAACTGACAGAAAGCCAAACATAATAGACGGAGATATCTACTTGTGGAGCGGAATACCTGTTGTTGCATCAACAGACTGCTCTATCAAAATAACAGCAAAAGACGTTCTTCAAAACGAGCGCGAAGAGCAAGTGCCGTGCGATATAAGAACAGACAACACAGGGCCGAACGTTTTGGGCCTGAGACCGGAGAGATTTCGAGACAACAAACCATTGTACGGCAAAGGCACGAATCTAATGATAGCATTCGAAGACAAAGACGATACAGGAGCGCAAGGAATTGGCTTTGGCCTTAGAAGAGCGTACCTTGACTTATCAGCACTGGGCCTGGGATCGCTTGAAAGAGCGCAATACTGCGCTCAAAGAGCCGGCGAGTGGCTTTGCATATGGAGCATAAACCCTCCAGACAACATTGCAGAAGGCGAGTACCAAATAACCCTGAAAAAAGCAACAGCAGACGACCTTGAAAACACAATATCAGCAGAAGAAACTTTCACAATACTATACGATAATACAGGACCTGAAAAACCAGAAATCACAAGCACATCAGTACTCTCCCAGGACAAGATAAGGCAAGCAATCAAAGGAAGCTCCCTGAGATTCACCGTAAAATCATCGAATTTTGAAACAGCAATAGCAAACTTCAGCGACATTGGAGGGGATGAGAGAGCGCAGCCAAGCGTGTGCGCAGACCTTGAAAATGGAGAGAAAGAGTGCGAGTGGACCCAGAGAATAGAGCTCTCAGGACCCTTTCTTGCAAACATAGAATTCATCTTTGAAGACGATGCGGGCAATAGGGCAAGCACAAGCGCGCAGATTAACGTGTACGGGCTTGAAGGAGAAGAGAGAGCATCATTGTGGAAAACAGAGACAGAATGCTCTCCAAAAGCAATAGACAGAGGGTATGCGAGCGTCATACCACAATACATATCCTGCAGGGTCAACCTAAAGCCAGTAAGACAAGGAATATCAACCCTTTCAATCACAGGTCCGGAATCCCCTCAAGAATGCACAGGAGATATAGACCTTACACTCAACGATGTCTACCTTACAAACGCCTATGAAGACTCGTTGAGCCCAACCCTAATACTGAAGCTTGAGCCAAGAGACTACTATGACAAATATTTGAACATAACCTGCCCGATATCAATAACATCCAAACGAGAAGGGGAAGCAGGAGGGTACATCTCACCCTTGCCACAAATTGTAAACGTCAACGTAACCTCCGGATTCCATTCACTGCCACAAAGAGATATGTATTCTGAAGTTGAAAGGCAGATAGAGAAAGCAATGGATGACAGCTTTGCAAACCAGGAATGGTTAGGGCAACTTCGCAAATTCATCCACTATGGAGAGAGAATATGCCAAATAAAAACAGTCCTAACATCAGTTGTAGGAACGCTATACACTGTAGCATCCGCGCTGGGACTTGTAGGAGACTCGCTTCAGGAAGGAGGGATAACAAGCCCTGCAGGAACCGCGGTAAAATCAGGAGCGTTCAGGGTGGCCTGCGGATCAGAAGAAGTCCTGTCTGAAGGATATGCAAAAACAATACTTAATGTTCTTGATGAGATATGCTCACTCTTGAACTGCGCGCCGGCAACAGGAGGGAAGCAAAGTCTTGGAGTATTAGGCGTTGCAGGAGGCAATGTTGAATGGTGCCAGGACGTACAAAAACTGCTATCCTTGCCATCAATAAGCCCTACAGCAAGAAAAAGCGCGAGCGAAGTTTCAGGAATAAGACCACTCAACATAAAAGATTCACTAGTGTGGAGCTCAATATGCTTTTGCGTTCCGGGAATAGTATACAACCTTGAAAAGCTAAGGCAAATAAACTGCTACAAAGCAGTATGCCTGCACGACGAAGTAAAAGAGCAAGGATACCCGGTCAGCTACTGCAACGAAATGCACGGCTACCTCCTCTGCCAGTATGTCATAGGACAAATATTCGCAGCAATACCCTTCAGCCAACTCTTTGAACAAGTCACAGACCTTGTAGTCAACATAATAAGCAACCCCGCAACGCTGTTCACAGTAGCGATAGGCGCGGTCTGCCTTGTCGCCTGCGAAGCCTCAGAAGTTCCAGGAAGCGGAGCGGTATACATCGGATGCGCAATAGCAAAAGTTGCAAGCGTCATAGGAGAAGCTGTTGCATCAGTTCAACAAATAACAAAAACAAAAGGGTACTTTTCAACACCGCCAGACAGCCAGTACTGCAAAAGGCTTGAAAAAATAAAGAAAGAATACAAAGAAAAAGAAGAACAATGAAAAAAACAGCAATACTTGCAATAGCGCTGATCATCTCAAGCATAGCTGTTGTAAATGCCCAAAACTCTCAACAAGCAGCAGTCAGCACAACAT
>RFLK01000063.1 GCA_003694525.1 Candidatus Woesearchaeota archaeon | reverse complement strand
TGCTGGCTTGTTGACTGTCTATCCTGATTCGCGAGTTTTGGCTGTCGTGGGCGCTGGCCACGAGCAGGATATTCGAGAGCTTGTGAAAAAATATTTAAAGAGAGTTGATGATGTGTTATCTGATGCGCGCAGCTCGCAACATTCTTGACAAGCTTGATAGGTATTTCTGGTTTGATGTTGATGAGTTGAGGGCTTTTTTTGTTAGCTCTTTCATTTTGGGTGTTGTTGTGTCTTGGAGTTCTTGGGGCGCTGATCGTTTTGATTTGTTTGCGGGCCTCAAGTGGCTTTCTATCTCTTTTGTTTTGTGTTCTGTTGTGCTGTTTGTCCATCACGCTTTTCAGAGGGTTGTTGCATTGTTGCTTGGTTTTCGCGCAAGGCATTTTTTGTTGTGGACGGGTCTTTCAGCAGGGTTGATTTCTGCGATTCTCTCTCGTGGTGCTGTTTGGTTTTTGGCTGCAAGTGCAACTCGCATTGAGCCTTTGCGCGCGCACAGGATCGGGAAAAAGCCCTTTGGAATATCTCAATCAGTGCTTTTGAAGGTGGCGCTTTCCGGTGTTCTTGGAACTCTTGCCTTTGCAATTTTTGTAAGAGCGCTTAGAGGTTTTCTTCCCTTTGCTGATTTGTTTTTTTCAATATCTGTGTGGTTTGCTCTTTGTAATTTGCTTCCTATCCCTGAGCTTGACGGGGCTCACATTTTTTATTTCTCGCGCGCGCTTTACGCTCTCATATTGCTCATAGTTTCACTTTACGGTCTTTTTTCTCTCGTGTTTGATTTTTACCCTTTGGTATTTGCGATTCTTCTTGGATTTGCAATTTGGTTATGGTTTTTATTGAGGGGTGGCTAGCGTGGATCTTGCTTTTGATCTTGTGGAGTATGTTATGTTGTTCGCGCTTGCAATGGGTGTGTTTTTTGCGCTGGCAGCTCCCTCGCAATTTTCTCTTTATCTTGTCGCCTTGATAAGCGGCCTTTTTTTCGGAAGGGCTTTGTGGAAGTGGAAATCAAAAGGGCAGGTCCCTGTTTTCATTGTTATTGCTGGTTTTTTCCTTGGGTTTTCAATCGGGGGCTTTTTTGCCAGCTTGCGCGTCTTGTTTCTTGTTTTCTTTCTTGGCATTCTGGCGGGTTATTTTGTTCACAGGTCCAGTGGACTTGCGTTAGGGTAAGCATTTTATAGTGTTCCTGGATTATCGAGTGTATGCTTCAAGGGTTCACTCCCAGACTTTATCAGGAGACTATTCTTGCAACTGCCTCTCTTAAGAATACTCTTGTTGTTCTTCCCACTGGAATGGGCAAGACTGGGATTGCGCTTATGCTCTCTGCCCAGCGCTTGAAGAATTATCCTAAGTCAAAGGTTGTGATTTTGGCTCCCACAAAGCCTCTTGCAGAGCAGCATTTGAGGACTTTTTCTCAATTCTCTGGTATTTGTGATGATGAGCTGGTTTTGTTTACAGGCGCAACGCCTCCTTCAAAGCGCGCTGAGTTGTGGGGTAATGCAAGGGTTGTCTTTTCAACCCCTCAGGGTTTTGAGAATGATGTTATTGGTGAGAGGATTGATGTTAGTGATGTTAGCTTGATTGTATTTGATGAGGCTCACAGGGCTGTTGGCGAGTATAGTTACGTGTTTGTTGCAAAGCAGTATTTGAGAAGGGCAAAGTGGCCTCGTATTTTGGCTCTAACTGCAAGCCCTGGAAGCAGCGCTGAGAAGGTTGATGAGGTTTGCAGGAATCTTTTCATTGAAGCTATTGAGGTTAGAACAGATAGTGATCCTGATGTTCGCCCTTACATTCAGGAGGTTGATGTTAAGAAGGTTCGTGTGGAATTCCCGGAGCGTTTTGCAAAAGTGCGCAATCTTGTAAGCTCTTGCATTAGATCTTCTGTTGCGGATTTGCGCGCTCTTGGCATCAGGGGTGACGTTGGCTCTCGCAAGGCTTTGCTTGCTATGCAAAGGGGCTTGCAGGCGAGGATGTCTCGTGGAGAGCGGGGCTATGAAGTTTTGAGGGCTTTGTCCATTCTTGCGGAGATTATGAAGGCTCAGCACGCTCTTGAATTGATTGAAACTCAAGGGATAAGCCAGTTGTGCTCTTATATGAGCTCTCTTTTCGAGCAGGCTGTCTCTGGCAAGACCAAGGCTGTCAAGAACTTGTGTGCTAATCCTTCTTTTAAGGGTGCGTTTGCGCTTGCCCAGGCGCTTGAAAAGGAGGGTGTTGAGCATCCTAAAGTTTCCGCGCTTGTTGATTTTGTTCGCAAGGAGGTGGAGTCCGATTCTAAGGTTAAGATTATTGTTTTCACTCAGTTCAGAGATTCTGCTGTTTGTTTGAAGGGCGCTCTTGACAAGGTTCCTGGTGTTCTCTCTGAAGTTTTTGTTGGTCAGGCTAAAAAGGGAAACACTGGGCTCACTCAAAAACAGCAGTCTGAGATGCTTGATATGTTTCGGGATGGTTTGTTCAATGTGTTGATTGCAACAAGTGTTGCAGAGGAGGGTTTGGATATTCCAAAGGTTGATGTTGTGGCTTTCTACGAGCCTATTGCAAGTGCCATTCGTCATATTCAGCGAAGGGGAAGGACTGGAAGGCAGGAAAAGGGTAGAGTGGTGATTTTTTTGACAAAGGGTACAAGGGAGGAGGCGTATTCTTTTGCGGCAAGGAATAAAGAGAGGCGTATGGCTCGTGTTCTTGAGACTGCTCAGAAGAGTTTGTACTCTGGTGTTCAGAAGTCTCTTGATTCTTTCAAGTCTGATCGTGTTATGGTTTTTGCGGATTATCGTGAAAAGGGTGGTGGTGTTGTAAAGGAGCTTGTTGAAAATGGTGCTGTTGTTCGGCTTGAGATGTTAAAGTCTGCTGATTATCTTTTGTCTTCAAGGGTTGGTGTTGAATTGAAGGATTCTGTTGATTTTGTTCAGTCTATAATCGATGGTCGTCTTCTTGAACAGTGTAAATCGTTAAGGTCTAATTATGAGAGGCCTTTGATTGTTGTTCAGGGAAGTCAGGATATTTATTCTTTGAGGAATGTTCATCCTAATGCTATTCGTGGGATGATTGCAACTATTGCTGTTGGTTTTGGCATTCCTATAGTTTATACGCGGGATGAGAAGGATACTGCTGCTTTGCTTGTTGCAATTGCGCGTCGTGAGCAGGAGAGTAGTAGGAAGGATTTTTCTCCGCACGCGAACAGAAAGCCTGTAACATTGCGCGAGCAGCAGGAGTATCTTGTAAGCGCTCTTCCAGGAGTTGGTCCTTCTCTTGCAAAGGTTTTACTCAAGCGTTTTAAGAGCGTTTATGGTGTTTTGAGTGCGAGTGAGGAGGAGTTGAAAAAGACTGCGGGAATTGGGGATAAGATTGCGCGTCAGATAAGGGATCTTGTTTTGGCGTCATACTCTGAGGTTGGCGTCAAAAATGGCGGCTCTGGCAGTGGTTGATTGCTTAGTGTTGGATTTTTTGTTGTATTCTCTCGAGCCTTTCCACTCTCTTGCTTGTTGGAGGGTGTGTTGAGAACAGTCCTTGTAGCCCTTGTGTTTTGAACGGGTTTATTATGAACAGCGAGCTTGTTGCGCTATTGCCTTGCAGTGGTGTTTGTTTGCATCCTCTCTCCAGTTTTAGCAGGGCTGATGCTAGTGCTTTTGCGTCTTTTGTTGTTTTGGCTCCTCTCTCGTCTGCAAGGTATTCTCTTGAGCGGGATATTGCAAGTTGCAATATTGCTGCTATTATTGGTGTTGTGATTGCTATTGCAAGCGTGCTGAAAGCTCTCATAGCTCCTCCTTCATCCCGCCCTCCGAATATCGCTGCAAATTGTGCCATTTGTGCTATGTAGCTTATGATTGCGCTCATCGTCGCTGCAATTGTCGTGACTAGCATATCTCTGTTCTTGATGTGGCTCATCTCGTGGGCAAGAACTCCTCTCAGCTCTCTCTCATCAAGCATTGATAGTATTCCTTGCGTGCACGCTACCACTGCTTTTTTCGGGTTTGGTCCTGTTGCAAACGCGTTTGGAGTGCTTGTTGGTATTATGTACAGTTTTGGTTTTGGGAGTTTAATCTCTTTTGAGAGCTCTTCTATTATTTTGTGCATTTGGGGGTGTTCTTTTCTGGTTGCAGGCATTGCTTTGTACATTTTCAGCACTAGTTTGTGTGAGAAGAAGTACATTCCAAAGTTCAGGGCAATGGCAAGAATTGCTGCAAGCGTGAGTCCTTGCATTCCGAACAGTAGTTTTCCTGTTGCTATTATCAGTCCTGACAGCGCGCCTAATAGCAGTGCTGTTTTAATTTGGTTCCACATGTTGCTTTTTTCAGGTTGTGCGTATTTAATTTTTGTGAATTAACTGCTTTTTCGAGTCTTATTTTGATAGGTATGTTGCAAGGCCTTCTATGTGGTGGACTTTTGCTTTGAATAGTTTTTCCCGCAGTCTGTTGTCTATCTTGACTCCTTGTCTTTGCAGATCTTTTGATAGTTTTGAGTACAGTTCTCTTCCTTTCAGGTCCAGATCTGTTAATATTGCAACAGTTCCTTCCTCTCTTGGCGTAGCTCATTCACCTGCTCCACCAGCAGCACATTCTC
>RFLK01000062.1 GCA_003694525.1 Candidatus Woesearchaeota archaeon | reverse complement strand
CTTTTCACCTCAACAACAGTCCAATTGGAATCAAAAAACACCATATCAAGAGGAATCAACGTGTTCTTCATCCAAAACACCTTTTCAGACTCCTCATCAAAAATGAAAAGCATTCCTTCATCTTGAGGAAGACTCTCCCTAAACATCAAGCCAACCCTTTGCTCTTCAGGCGTTGCTGCAATCTCAACGTAGAATTCTTCTCCAGAGTCGAAAACCAACCTTTGACTCGAGCAAGATGAAAGAAAGAAAAGCAAACATAGCGCAAAGACTATCAGCGCTTTAACCCCATAGAACTTTTCCAAATCGGCACCTCATAAGCCATAGGCTCTTTTTCCAACTTCAAGATCCCCGCGTCAATCAAATCATCAATGTTGACCATTCCCGACCGCTCATCAGATATCCTTGGACAAGCAGTGTTAACCCAAAAATCTATGAAATTGAAATCCTCAAAGCGCCTCATATCAAGCTCATCAACAGCAAACACGTAATACTCCTTATCTTTCTTGCGCGAGAGCTCAAGAGCGCGTACAAGATTCTTCTGACCTATCTTTGTGCTGACAATAATGCCCACTCTCTTTGCGTGCAAGAACCTTGAAAGCTCTCCTTGCTTTTGAGCTCTGAATTTCTCAACAAGATCCTCATCAAGAATGCCAAACTCTCTTGTTGAAGGATTCCAAAGCCACACCTTCTGGCCTGTCTTTAAAGCCACCTGAATCGGGTGGAAAACGCCAGAGCCTACAAAAAGCCATCCATCAACCTTATCCTTCACTTCTTGCGCAGCCACAGCATTGCAACCCAGAACCTGCCCTGCAGGCAAGGCACTTCTTAGCTGAGATAAAATATCAGAGAGCTTGTGCTCGTGCTGAATTGTCGTTACAACACCCCACCTCTGGCTCGGAAGCGTCTCAAGAACCTCCTCAGGCATCCTTATATCTATGGTGCTCTTTGCGTGAATGTGCATAACCCTCATCTCTCAGGCAATAAAAAGAACCGCTTAAAAAAGTTCTGGTTTAAAAACTGAAAACCGGCAAATATTATATACGCAAGGCACAAAACAAGGAGAATGAGCTCCCTTTTAACACTCATAATCATCTTATTGCTGGCCGCAATATCCTTCAAATTCCTGGTCGGAGTGTTGCGAACAGTCATTACAAGCGCGCTCACCCTTCTTGCAATAGGCGTTGTAATATCCCTTCTTCTCGGACAAGATGTAATAAGCCCTGCAGTGGGCGCAATAGTTTCAGCAATAGCTAACAATTCCAGCGTACCTTAGACCAAAGCTTTGGAATTGCAAAATCTGCAAGAGGCTTCAAGTTTGCGCAATCCTCCTCGTTATACTCAACAAGCAACTCAAGATACTTGCGATCTCCAGTCTCTTTCCAAAAACGCCAGAGCATTACAGCATCCGCTCCTGAAAAATCACAAACAGCACTCTCGCGAGAAATTCCCAGCGCTCTCTCTATTGCTTTAAGCCCTCCTGAAAGACCCACCTTTTGACAAACAAAACGCAAATCTATGTGAGGCAAAGAGAACCGCATATTAAAATAGCGCTCCAATACAGGAATATCAAAAGACGACCCATTAAAAGTCAAAATAATATCATACTTTGAAAGTTCCCGCTCAACAAGATAGCGCTCAAGATTGAAACCGCGAACAAAAACACTCGAAGATGAACCATCAGACACACCCACAACAGTCACCCCTCCATAATACCCGTCGGTCTCAATATCAAGAAAACACGCGCCATCTTTGAAACTATCATAAAGCCTCCAATTCTCACTCTTAGGAAAAGCATTTGCAAAAAAAGAGACATCGCCACTCTCAAGCCTAGACATAGAATCGCGGATCCTCCAATCGCAAAGCTCTTTTGAGTTGCCTGAAAACCCTCTTATCTTCCTTGCTCTCAAAAAATCAGACCAAGAGCGCACCCCTTGGGACCAGATTGCTCTCTCCCTTCTTGAGCTTACGCGAGGAAGATGAACAAAGGATTCAAAGAGCATCAAAAAAATTGTTTGACCTCACCGTTAAAAGCTTTATTGGAGCCTGTCCAGTGAAACTTGAACGTACATCAAACTTAAAAATAAACAGTTTTGCCTGAGCATTATGAGCGAAGAATGCTTTTACAAAAAAGAGGTCGAAGATCTGGATCAAACACTTCCTGTGTTTATAGTTGAACAATACCTGCAAGGAGATGTAGACCTTGGAGACTACACACTCAATAAAGTGATAGACGAGACTTCAATGTCGCTGGTTGTCCGAGCGAAAAAAGACGACAAAATATGCGCAATGAAGATACCAAAAGTCCACAAACAAAGCCTTATCGAACGCCTTGAGACTGAAAAGAAAGCACTCGAGCGATGCTCTCATCAGAACATTGTGAGACTTCTTGACTCAAGCGAAAACCCCCCATACCTTGTTCTTGAATACCTTCACGGAAAACCCCTCTCAAGATACAGCGGGAACGAACATCATCAAAAAGAATTCGCATACGATTTTATAGAGCTCGCCGCACAAGCCGCACTGGCCCTTGAACATATGCACTCTAAGAACATAATACACAGGGACATAAAACCAGGCAACCTGCTAAATACGCCAGAAGGCATCAAAATAATAGACTTTGGAGTTTCATTGATAGATAGAGAAGACGACCCTGACTACCTGCTTGGAACCCCTGCATATATGGCGCCAGAGCAAGCGATGGACCCAAGCAAGGTCGGACCCTGCTCGGACATATACTCTCTCGGGCTTACATTAAACGAGCTCATAATAGGAAAAAGAGCACTGCCAGAATGCCAAATAACACCGCAAAAAATAAAGGCCTGGGCAGAAGAGATCCCTCCTGAAGACCCCTCAAAAAACCCCGCAATAGGCCCGCTGGCACCAATAATAAAAAAAGCATACAATCCAGATCCTGAAAAAAGATATCAGAGCGCACTTGATTTCTATAATGCTCTGAGCACGATACTCGAAATTGCAGAACGCAGAGGATGGGTTCGAGGACAGCTATTAGACTCAAAAGATTGGCCTTATGAGGATAACAGCACAATACCTGACAACTGCAAAACAGCTTATCTTGCAAGAACGCAAGCAACAACAAAACAAGACCATCACAGTTTAATGAGGAATTACAACCACCGAACCAAAGACTTATAAAGTCTTCTAAACAAATCTGCAGAAGATGGCACCACCAAAATGGCAGAGCGGCCTCTCAAAGGAGGAAGTCGAAGCAGAGTTCATGCGGAGAACTCCCATACCCAGAGGCAACCAAGTTCTAGGAATATGTGAGCAAAGAGTAGGCGGCTCGAGAATGAAAGTTAGGTGCATGGACGGCAAGGAGAGAATATGCCGAATACCTGGAAGACTCAAAAGACGCTTATGGGTTAGAGAGGGCGATGTCCTGCTCATAGAACCCTGGGAACTCGGAGGAGACGAGAAGGGTGATGTCGTATACAAGTACAGACAAGTCCAAGTGGACGTTCTTAAAAAGAAAGGCCTTCTAAAAGAGCTTATGGCTGAAGAATTCTAAAAACAAATCATACAAGAGTCAAATTCCCATAAACTGCACCCGGCCTCCCATAACAGCGCGGCTCGTACCTCCAGCCACTATACGCATAACAAGAGCCCGTGCACTGGCTATACCTATACCCTGCGCCAGACCCGCCGAAAATGCAATCTCCAACATAGTAGCAAACGCAATTTCCACCCTCAAAAGCGTTTGCGCTTATGAGCAATAACATCAAAAACCCTATCGCACAGACAATCTTGAACAATCCATAAGCGCGATCAACCATCTCTTGAGAGAAGACAAAAACACTATAAAAGAGTTCGCCAGACTGAAAGATATCTTCTCACTTAGAATACTCATCGCTTGCCTGAGAGCCTGTTACAAACTTGTAAGCATCAAGAGCAGCGATTGCACCCATTCCTGCGCTTATCACTGTCTGCTTGTAAGGTATGCACGTGACATCCCCGCAAGCGTAAAGACCAGGAGTTTTGGTTCGCGTAAATTTATCAACCACAATCTCCCCAACCTCGTTAGTCTCGACAAGACCCTCAACCATATCAGTCCTTGTCACCCAACCTATCTCAGAAAAAACACCTTGCACTTCAAGCTCCCTCAACTCGCCTGTCTTAACGTTCTTGACAATGAGCGCTTCAACAAACTTGTCTCCTTTTATCTCAACAGGAACTGTATCAGTCAATATCTCAATCTTAGGCTCAGATCTGGCCTTTTCAACAGTTACCTCATCCGCCCTGAACTTATCCCTGCGATGAATCAAATACACCTTCTTTGCAATCCTTGCAAGCTCGAGAGCGCCCTCAACACCACTATTGCCACCTCCAATTACTGCAGTGATCTTGTCTGGAAACAGAGGAGCGTCGCACGTTGTGCACGTTGAAAGACCTCTGCCGAAAAACTTGTCCTCTCCTGGAATCCCAAGCTTTCTGCGCTCCCTGCCATAGCACAATATAACAGACCTTGATAGAACACTGCCCCCTTCTGAAAGCTCAACATTGAACAAGCCATCATTGCGAGAAACTTTCAATACAAGGGACTCTCTCACTTCTGAGCCCCATTTTTTTGCCTGCTCCCAGAAACGCTTCATCAAATCAGGACCGGGACCCTCATAGCCAGGATAGTTTCGAATGTCATTTGTAGAATTGGTCTCACCGCCAATATTAGGCCCAGTTACAAGAAGAGTTTTGAGCGCCTTTCGACCAGAATATATTGCAGCAGTAAGACCTGCAGCGCCTGCACCTACAATAACCACATCATAAGTTTCAACCATAACGCTTGGCTTTGAGAATTAATATTTAAGGCTTTGGAATGACCTTAAAGTAACATTCAACAAACCCTGAACCACTAAAAAAATAATTAAAGGAATAAAAACAGACTTTAAACAATATGCGAGAAAGCAAAAAATATCTACTGAAAACGGCAACCTTTGTGCTATTGGCCTCTGCCCTGCTAATAGTATCAGCGTGCCAGCCAATAGTATACCAAACAACAGAGCACATACGCGGAAGAACTGCAAGCATAGATGTCCCCCTTAGCGGAAACGCTGAAAATTACGATTTCATAATAACAGTTCACTTCTCAACAACAGGAAGCCCAGGCGCAAACAAGATAAGCGCCACACTATTATCCCCTACCGGATCCGAACATAAAACAACAACGTACGTAACAACAAAGAAAAACGACGCTGCTCTGAAAACCATAACATTTACCAACATACCCGCAGAGAGAGGAACTTACAAAGTACTGCTAAAAAAAGAGAGGAGCGAGACAAAACTCCTAAAGGCCACAGTTACAGTAACAAGATCAAATAAAGATATTGAAACAGAATAATTCTTGAAACCAATTCCTTGTTACTCCTTAAGAATAGAAAAATATATTAAGCGAAGAAGAGCAGCAAAACACACCAAGAAGGGGGAATAAAATGCAAATCAAAGAAGACACCATAAAAGCAACGGTCACAATAATACTCCTGGGCCTCTCGCTACTAACAGCATTGCTCATTGAGACTCAAATGACAACGTGGGCTTCCATTCAAATAATAGTATTACTTCTCGCAATCGGCTTTGCGCCTTTAATACTCTTCGGACTATGGCTTGAAGAAGATTGGGCATACCTCTTCTCAACCATATTTTTCACCGGAGCACTGGCAGACCTTGTGTTCACATTTGCAATCACAAGAGAGCTGTTGCCATTCAGTTTTGGAGTGCTTGTAAGCGTGTGCGGAACTGTCATCTCACTAATCAGCGTGCAGCCCGAAGAGAGCGAGAGAAAAAGCAAGACTTACTACTTGAAACCAATAGAAGATGTCAGCCGTGAGATCGATGAGAAGATAACGTCAACAAAAAAAATCAAAAAAAGAGCAACGAAAAAAAAGAGAGGAAGAAAACCCAAACGCAGAGCTTGAACTAAATTCTCGAATTCTAATTCCAAAGCTTTAACCGCTCACCTTGCGATAAGCTTGTGCAATTCTAAGTAAACAAAACCAACAAATGCAGCAGCCGCTGCAAACATCCATTGAGCGAGCGAGAGCGAAGTTACTCTAAACACGCCCTCAAAAAAAGGCACGCTCAAAATCAGAACCTGCAAGCCCAAAGATACTGCAACTGCAAGCAACAGCCACTTGTTCCTCAAAACTCCAACCTTGAATACTGGCTCTTCAAGAGACCTGCAACTTATCGCTGCAAACAATTCAAAAAACACAACTGATGTGAAAGCGACAGTTCGCGCCTGATCAATGCCAAATGGAAGATAATGATCAAAGAGCCAAATAGCCGAAATTGCCAAGATCAGAGGAAATACAAAAACATAATGAACCATTCCCTCAAAAATATTCTCACCGGGCCTTCTGGGAGGCCGTCTCATAATATTAGGACTTGCAGGATCAACACCCAAAGCAAGCGCAGGAAGCCCGTCTGTTGCAAGATTAATCCACAATATCTGAATAGCGATGAGAGGCAAGGGCAAACCCAACATCATCGCAATCACAAGAAGAAACACCTCACCAATATTGCAACCAACAAGATATGCAAAATACTTTCTTATATTGTCATATATGCGCCGCCCTTCCTCAACTGCCGAGACTATTGTTGCAAAGTTGTCATCTGCCAACACCATCTCGCTTGCCTCCTTTGCAACGTCCGTCCCAGTAATCCCCATCGCAACACCCAAATCAGCGCGCTTTATTGCAGGAGCATCATTCACCCCATCACCAGTCATAGCAACAATGTGCCCCTTCTTCTTCAACGCATTAACTATCCTCAACTTGTGCTCAGGATTAGTCCTGGCATAAATTGCAATATCATCGACGTACTCTTCAAGATTGTCAATGCTCTCAAGCTCCACTCCGGTTATAGCCCTGCCGGATAAGCCTATATCCCTTGCAATTGCCTTTGCTGTCTCTATGTAATCACCTGTTATCATAACAACCTTAATGCCAGCAGTCTTACACTTTTCAACTGCTGCCTTAACCTCAGCCCTTGGAGGGTCTATCATCGCCTGCAGGCCCACCCAAACCATATTCTTTTCAACGTCCCCCTTGCCATCCGCTTCCTTGTAAGCAAAACCTAGAACACGCAGGGCATTTCTTGCAAACTCGTCATTCATCTCAAGAATCTCATTCCTATCCTTTGAAGTCAATCTGCGCACCCTGCCATTTACAAGAATCCTGTTGCAAAGCTTCAAGACAACTTCTGGAGCTCCCTTCGTGTATGCAACCTTCTTGCCATCAACCTCGTGAATTGTCGTCATACGCTTGCGCTCGCTTGTAAACTCGACCTCCCCTACGCGCAAGTGGGACTTGTGAAGCCTCTCGATATCAAGGCCTGCCTTTCGGGCGCTCACAATCAGCGCAGCCTCAGTAGGATCACCAATTACAACCCAACGATCACCCTCCTTGCGAACCTTGGAATTGTTGTTAAGAGCGCCTATCACCAGAAGCATTCTGAATCTTTCAGGCCTCTGAGAAAAAGACCCTTCAGGCGAATACCCAACTCCTGAGACCTGAACAACTGACTCGTTCACGTAAAGCTTTCTTACAGTCATCTCATTGTGAGTCATAGTCCCTGTCTTATCAGAACATATCACAGTACACGCGCCCAGAGTCTCGACACTTGGAAGATGGCGCACAAGAGCTCTTTTTCTTGCAAGGCGCTGAACGCCCATTGAAAAACCCACAGTCACAACTGCAGGAAGGCCCTCTGGAATTGCCGCAACTGCAAGAGCTATTGCCATCAAAAGAGTCTGCGTTAGAGGCTCATCAAATAACCAAAACCTTGCAATAAACATAACAATTGCTATGAAAACAACTGCAACACCCATCAGAACGCTTAACTTTTTGAGACGAACTTGAAGAGGCGTGGGCTCTGTCTTTGCCTCCTGAATCATACCTGCAATCTTTCCAATCTCAGAATTCATACCAGTTGCAACAACAACAGCGCGGGCATGGCCTTTGGTCACGATCGTTCCAGCAAAGACCATATTCTTGCGATCTGCAACAGCAACATCACCCTCGACAGGCTCAGACGTCTTCTTTACAGGAGTTGACTCCCCAGTTAGAGAAGCCTCCTGAGTCTGCAAATTCATAAGCTCTATTATGCGCGCATCAGCGGGAACCTTATCGCCAGTCTCAAGCAGAATTATATCACCTGGAACTACAAGCTCTGAGTCTATCCTAACCTCGCGCCCTCCACGCAAAACTGTGGCCTTTAGAGAAGTCATCTTCTTGAGAGCCTCAATGGCGCGCTCTGCACGGTATTCCTGAGCGAATCCCAAAACCGCATTAATCACCACAATCGCGCCAATAACATAGAAATCAATGTATTCGCTGACAATCAAGGATACTGCCATTGCAAGAAGAAGAATCCACACCATAGGACTCTTGAACTGATCAATGAAGATCACAATAGGGTGAACCTTTTTCTTCTTGCGAATCCTATTCAAACCGTACTTTTTAAGACGCTCTTGGGCCTCTTGAGTTGAAAGACCGCCTTCGCTCACGCCAAGCCTTGAGAGCACCTCTTTTGCGGACAGCTTGTGAAAATCAGGCATCAAATAAGAATGGGTGCTTTCTTTTTTATAATTATCCTGACCTGCAAAGAACAGTGAGAAAACATTTAAATCAAAAGAACATCCAACTTACACATATAAAAAAAGGTGATGCTGATGGTAACTGCTCAAGAACTTCTACAGACAAAGTATGTTAGAGTAACCCTTGGAAACAAGATATCTGAAATGCTTGGAGCCATGAGACGCGCGCGAGCTGACAGCGCTGCGGTCTTTTCAGGAAAATCATTCGTCGGAATGATCGAGAAACGATTCCTCCTAAACAGCAGAGTGGACCTTAAAAGTGCAAAAGTGGGAAACGTTGTTAAAAGAAGAAGCAAAAGCAAAGTGCCCTTTTTCGTGCCACACCTGGCACCAGATGCTGACGAGAAGACCATGGCAAAAGCATTCGTATCAGCAGATGCCAGAGCGCTTCCAGTCATTGAAGGGAAAAAACTTCTTGGAATAGTGCACCAAAAAGACCTTGCAAAAGCGCTTTCAAAATACTACAACATCCCTTGCGATGATATTGCAACAATGACCCCAATAGTCACAACAGAGGATGCGCCCATATCAAAAGCAATAACCCTTATGGTAAAATATTCAATAGACCACCTCCCGATAGTGGACGAGAATGATAAGCTATCAGGAATGCTTTCCTTGACCGACCTTATTCAAAACCAGCTTTTCTGGCACACAAACAGGGTGAATATGCCCAGAGAAGCAAGCCACCAAGGAGGGAAAAAGGCAGGATATGGAACTGTTGCAGAGAAGAGGAGCAAGACAAAACTGCCGGTCAAAATATTTGCAAAAAAGCCCGACTTGTGCGTTATCGCCCCCAGAAGAAAAGTAAAAGAGGCAATTGACTGCATGGCAAAATCAAGGATAAACAGCATAGTGCTTGCAAGATTTGAGAGGCCAGTGGGCCTTCTGACCATAAAAGACGTGCTCAAGGACTACTGGCGAAATATGTAAATTTCAAAGCAAGGTAGAATTGGGGGGATAATATGAAACTGACAAGCAAAGCGTTCAAAGATGGCGAGCCAATACCTGAAAAATACACTTGCGAGGGCGATGATTCGTTTCCTCCACTTGAGATAAGCGATGTCCCTGAAAACACAGAATCTTTCGCACTCATTGTAGATGACCCTGACGCCCCAATGGGAACCTGGGACCACCTCGTGTGCTGGAACATACCAAAAGAAACCAGAATAATAGAGTCTCCCAAAGGCATTCTTGGCAAAAACAGCTGGGGGCGAACAGACTGGGGCGGGCCCTGTCCGCCTTCTGGAACACACCGATATTACTTCAAGCTTTACGCTCTTGATTCTGCCTTAAACCTTCCAGAAGGCTCTGAGAAAAGTGAGCTTCTTGAAGCTATGAAGGGGCACATCATAGAAAAAGCAGAGCTCGTCGGAAAATACAAGCGCAAACACGCACAAGAATGAAGTATAGTAACACTCATTCTAATTCCCCTTCAAATTTAAACAGAACATAGTGCTATAATGAGCGCATATTATGACTATTAAAAATCCAACATATATCTATTTTAGGCATAACTACTGCCTAGTTTGAACATAACATTAAATACGGGAAAACAAGCCAGGAGAAAATGGGCAGACGAACCCACGAACAAATACGCAAAATCATCCTAAAACGCCTGCAAAAAGGGCAAAGCACAATTAATGAAATATCACAATCAACAGGCCTTACCTGGCGAACAGTGCAAAACCATCTGATCTACCTTATAGGAACAGGGAAAGTAGAGCCAGTATTCATCAGCAAATACGTCAAAATATACAAGCTAAAGGGAGGGGAGTGCGAATGATCCGAGTGCTAATGTTCGGATGGGAATTCCCACCCTACAAGAGCGGAGGCCTTGGAACTGCCTGCTATGGACTTACAAAAGGACTTGCAAAACAAAAAACAAAAGTAACTTTCATAATGCCATTTGCTCCAAAAAAAGCAAAAGCAAAATTCGTAAAACTCATAGGAACAGGAGATATCTCCCAAAACGTCAAAGTGCGAGCAATAAAAAGCGCACTCTCACCATACCTTACAAGCACAACATACGAGTACAAAATAAACAAGACAAAGAGAGGATGGGCAAAACAAGTCTACGGAAAAGACTTGTTCGAAGAAGTAGAAAGATACACAAGCGCAGCGGGCAAAATCGCAAAAGAAGAACCCCACGATGTCATACACGCTCACGACTGGATGACATACAAGGCAGGAATACTCGCAAAAAAAGCCAGCAAAAAGCCACTCATAGTTCACCTTCACGCAACAGAATTCGACAGAACCGGAGGAAACCCCGATCACAGAATAGCACACGCGGAATGGGAAGGACTCAAAGCCGCAGACAAAATAATAACAAACAGCAATTTCAGCAAAGAAAACATAATACGACACTACAAAATAAAACCCGAAAAAATAGAAGTCGTCCACTGGGGAATACACGACGAGAAAGCGCACAGCCTTGAAGAAGAAAAAGCACCTGGAAAAACCGTACTCTTCCTGGGGCGAGTGACAATACAAAAAGGCCCAGACCACTTCCTGAAAGCCGCAAAAAAAGTTCTCGAATACGAGCCTGAAACAAACTTCATACTTGCAGGATCCGGAGATATGCTTGAGAGATGCATACGACTTTCTGCAGAGCTCGGAATATCCGACAAGGTAGTCTTTACCGGGATGCTGAGGGGCGATGATGTGCATCGCGCATTCAAAAGAGCAGATCTTTTCGTGATGCCAAGCGTTGCAGAACCATTCGGACTTGTAGCTCTCGAAGCGCTAAAGAACGGCACTCCAGTCATAGTCAGCAAACAGAGCGGAGTGCAAGAAGTGCTAAACCACGCCCTAAAAGTCGACTTTTGGGACATAGACGAGATGGCAAACAAGATAGTCTCAGTGCTTCGATATGACACTCTAAGAGAAGAGCTGAGAGAGAACGGAGTGCGCGAGGTTGCGCTTGAAAAGTTCACACTTGACGCGCCCGCTCGCAAAGTGCGCAGAATATACGAACAAATAGCAAATAATTAAAAACAAAGAAGACATAAAAAGAGGAAAAAAAGGGGGAAAATGACAGACATATGCCTATACTTTCAAGTACACCAGCCATACAGGCTATCAAAATACAGCCTGTTTGAAATAGGCAAAGGAAAAAACTATTTTGATCACAAGAAAAACAAAGAAATAGCTCGCAAAGTAGCCCGCAAATGCTACCTTCCAGCGAACAGAGTAATAGAAAACCTGATATCAAAACACGAAGACTTCAAAGCAAGCTACTCAATAAGCGGAACAGCAATAAACCAATTTGAAGAGTACACCCCTGAAGTTCTTGACAGCTTCAAAGACCTTGCAAGCACCGGCGCAATTGAATTCCTATCAGAGACAAGCCACCATTCACTCTCAGCACTATACGATCACGATGAATTCGCCCACCAAGTAAAAGAACACAAAAAGCTCGTGCGCAAACACTTCAAACAAAAGCCGAAAGTCTTCAGAAACACAGAGCTGATATACAACAACGAAATCGCAAAAAAAGCGGAAGATATGGGCTATAAGGCAATACTTGCAGAAGGATGGGACTCAATACTCGGATGGCGCTCTCCAAATTACGTATACGCTCCGCACGGATGCAAAAAGATGAGGCTCTTGCTCAAAAACTACAGACTATCAGACGATATAGCATTCAGATTCAGCAACAAGAGCTGGGAAGGACACCCTTTAACAGCAGATAAATTTGCAAGCTGGGTTGCTCCAATATTGGGAGATAGCATCAACCTATTCATGGACTACGAAACTTTCGGAGAACACCAGTGGGCCGATACAGGAATATTCAATTTCCTCCGCCACCTTCCAAAAGAGCTATCTCGCCACAACATAAGCTGGCACCTTCCAAGCGAGCTTGCAAAAACAAAACCCAAAGACTCCCTTGACGTCCCCCACACGATAAGCTGGGCAGACACTGAGCGCGACACAACAGCCTGGCTTGGAAACAAAATGCAACAATCCGCCATAAAATCCCTCTACTCGATGCGAAAAGAAGTGCTATCAAGCAAGAACAAAGAACTTATCGAAAACTGGAGAAAACTTACAACAAGCGACCATTTCTATTATATGTGCACAAAATGGTTCAACGATGGCGATGTGCACAAATACTTCAGCCCATACGACTCCCCCTACGATGCATTCATCACATTCATGAACATAATACAAGATATGCAATTCGCCCTCAAAAAAACAAAACCGGGG